>DATLIB010000269.1:0-3707 GCA_035539595.1 Noviherbaspirillum sp. | reverse complement strand
TTACCAGGCCACGGTCGAGTGCAGTCACGAATTGATCCCGGCGAGCCGCATCGATCACACGCCGGTCGCGCAAATGAATCGGCGCGTGATCCCCTATTTGTTTCCCAGCCGCTACTGCCAGTCCGATAAGTTGGGCCGGCTTGCGTGGGATCTCTTCGGCAAGATAGCCAACCCTTACGAAAAAGTTGTGGCGATCGTCGATTGGATCCACGACAACGTCGAGTATGTGCGCGGCAGTACCAATTCGGAAACGTCGGCTTACGATACCGTCACGCAGCGCACAGGCGTCTGCCGCGATTTCGCGCACCTGGGCATCGCACTTTGCCGCGCGCTGAATATCCCGGCGAGATATTTCACAGGCTATGCGTTCCAGCTCGAACCGCCAGACTTCCACGCCTGCTTTGAAGCCTATATCGGCGCGCGCTGGATGATCTTCGACGCCACGCGCCTGGCGTCGCTTAATGGTTTGGTCCGCATCGCGACGGGGCAGGACGCGGCCGATGCAGCTGTGGCGAGTATCTTCGGCCGTGTCCAGTGCAAGTCCATGATTATCGACTGCCAACTAGCTCCAGGCGAGAAGTTTGTGCCTCTGACACGCAAGCAGATCGCGCGCAAGGGCGTAGCGCTCGATGTGGTGAGCGCCACCTAGTAAGTCACGGTTATGACCCAGTTTCGCATTCATCATCGCACCGTTTACACGTATGCGCGACCCGTGGCGATTGGCCGGCATCGCCTGGTGCTGCGCCCGCGTGAAGGTCATGACTTGCGCGTCGATAGCATCGAATTGATCATCACGCCTGCGCATCGACTGGAATGGACGTGGGATGTCTTTGGCAACTGCGTGGCCATCGTCGATTTCCGCGAACCGAGCGACAAGCTCGAAATCGTCAGCGACGTGCGCTTGTCGCGCAGCGCTGCCTTTCATGCCCCCGATGCGCCTGAGCCGTGGCGCATTACCTACCCGGTGGTCTACGACGTGCTCGAGACCACGATCGCGGCCGCGTATCAGGCGCCTTCATACCCGGATGATCTTGATGCGTTGCGTGCCTGGCTGACCTCCGAATTTGCCCGACGTGATGCCGACGATGTCGAGCGAATGTTCTTCGATCTGGGGGCGCTGATTTTCCAAAAGATTAAGTATCGCCGCCGTCAGGAGCGCGGCGTGCAAACACCGGCGCAGACGTTGGAGCTCGCGAGTGGTTCCTGCCGCGACATGGCGACCCTCATGATGGACGCAGCGCGTGCGCTCGGTGTAGCGGCGCGCTTCGCGAGCGGCTATTTGGAATGCGCCGCGGCCGAAGCGGGACATGCTTCGACGCACGCGTGGGCCGAAATCTATCTGCCAACGCTTGGTTGGCGCGGCTTCGATCCCACGCTGGGCAAGCCGACATCGCTACGGCATGTCGTCGCGGGGGTCAGCAATCATCCGCGCGGCGTGATGCCCGTCTCTGGTACCTACACTGGATCCACATCCGACTACCTGGGCATGGAAGCCACGGTGAAGATCGAAAAGATTGATTCCTAGAGAATCTTCAGCGCAACAAAAAACCGGTCCCATGAAGGACCGGCCTGGTGGTTGAGAAGCATGTATCGAAACGTTGCAGCGTTCATGACGCTGCGCGAGCGCTTGAGCGCCGTTACCAGCCCATGACCATGTTGGATTCCACCACTTTGCGGGCGGCTTCCAGGTCGCTGCCAGTTTCGTGCATGTACAGGCGGATGGCGTGCACTTTATCGCCCGATGCCTTCGACAGGCAATCGCGTGCGGTGTTGCACACGTCGTTCTTGCTGCCGGTAATGCCGAGGGCACCTTTGGAGATGACCCAGGTATTGCGCGGCCGCTTGGTCATGCGGACGACCTTGTCGCCGGGATAGGCATCACTGACCACGCCCTTGGCGGCGTCTTCGTCGCCGGCCCAAGTGATGATGATATGAGCGTCGGTTTCGACCTCGTACAGCGGCATGGAATACTCCTTCCCTACTAGAACTGCATCCAGACCAGGCCGGACGATCGCCGGCCTTACGACTTTTCTTCTATTAACATGCCCCGCCGCTATGCAAATTGCAAGCTGGCGGGCGGTGCCCCGCGGTTTTGTGCAGAGTCGGGCGTGGGTGGCAACGGACCGGTATAAGGACGCCGGTCTGGCGAACCCTGCGGGATCTCTGGAAAGAAGCGTTGAACGGCCACGGATGAGCGCGCCGTGATCTAATGAGTTAGCGACTCAAGTCCTACTTGCCGGCTGTGCGCTGGCCCGGTACGGTGACTAGCGTTCGCAATCACGACCTTTCTTAGCGTCCCAGACCATGACAACAACCTCTCGCCGCGGCCCGCGCTGGGCCAATCGACTGGCGATTGTGGCATTGCTGGCATTGGTCCTTGGTCCACTGACTTTTGTCGGCACGCGCATGGAAATCGCCGCCTGGCATGCCGCCCGCGGTGTGGATGCCATGTGGGCCGGCGAGCACGCCGCGGCCGTCGCACATTACAACCAGGCGCTGGACTGGAACCCGGACTCGGCTGCCTATCTTGCTGCCCGGGCGAAAGCAGAGATCGAGCTGGGGCAGTTTTCGGAGGCGGTCAAAGACGCGCTGCGCGCCACGGAATTAGCACCCAATAATGTGCCTGCGCAGCACATCTATACGACCGCGTTGCTGCGGGCCGGACGCGGAAAAGAAGCTGCGGCCTTCTTCGAGGACCAACTGCCTTACCTGGGCATCTACGACGATGCGCAACGTGCTTCGCTGCAGAACAATATTGCAGCGACGCTCGCCACCGCAAATCTCGACCTGGATCGGGCGCTCAAGCATATCGAAGAGGCGCTCGCAGCCGCCGCCAAGGACGACAACGATCAGCGGATCTCCCACCAGATTCAGGCGGTCGTCGATCGCCAGCGCATCCGCGACCTGGGCTTTACGCCAGAGGAATCTCTGTTCTAGATAGTCATCTGTTTGCATGAAAATTGTAAATAGATATTGACAAGCGTTGTGTCTGTCGCTACAATGCACGCGTTCGGCAATGCGCTGATGTTTGGAAGCAGGGCGAGGATGCGGACGCTTGCCAGAAGCCTAAGATGATGGTGTCAAAACCGCGTGGTGAAAAAGTCGACTGTTTGTTCATCACGCCAAAATCGTAACTCCTTATGTGGCAAAGCAACACGACGATTGGCCGTTGAAAAAGTCGGCGACTTATTCACCAAACGCGCGATTTTCGCTTCGCTGTTGATACCGCACGCGGCATTGTAGGAGCAGACTGACGTCTGCGATGGAGATGCGAACTGTGCTTCGATCGCAGACAGGAGTCTGCTCATACAAAACATTCGAGGTGCGGCACCGGTCAAAATGCGGAAGCAGTCGTCCAGGAACCCCCACATCAACCAGTTGGCGAACGGCACAGTCTAGGCAATAATGATCTGATTCCACTGGCATCCTTTCCTGCCGCTGGATCCCCACCCGGTCCCGTCGTTCGACGGCCAGTCCGCTTGGTTCGGCATTCGCGCGAAGGAGACTTCCCTCTGCTATCCGTTCGTCCATTTTATCAGTACTCGACCTTTGCGATTGTCGCTTTGGTGCTCCTCCGCCTGGCGGTGGGATGGCACTTTTTCAAAGAGGGCTCGCAAAAGCTCAACGACGGCAAATTCAGCTCGACCGGCTTTTTGTCGGCGGCCAAGGGGCCTTTCGCGCCGTATTACAAGGGAATGATCTACGAC
>DATLIB010000268.1:0-12759 GCA_035539595.1 Noviherbaspirillum sp. | reverse complement strand
ACGCAGCGCATGGAGGAATTGACCTGCGTCAACGACAGATTGAACGCTGAAATCGAAGAACACAGACACACGGAATCTCTGCAGCACAGGCACCAAGTGCGCCTGCAACGACTGGTCGAGTCCAACATCATCGGCATTTATTTCTGGGATTCACAAGGCTTCATCTGCGAATCAAACGAAGCATTCCGCAACCTGCTCGGCTACACGGAACAGGAGCTGCGAGAACACCCGCTTCACTGGAAATCTCTTTCGCCACCGGAATATGCGCACATCGCCGCGCGTGCCGCTGAAGAACTGCAACAACGCGGCAGCGTCACGCCGTATGAAAAAGAATATTTCCGCAAGGATGGCAGCCGGATCCCGGTGCTGGTTGGCGCCGCCCTCATCAACGACGCGCGCAAGGAAGGCGTGGCCTTCGTGCTCGACTTGAGCGAGCGCAAGCGCGCAGAAGAACGCATCCGTTACATGGCCGACCATGACGCGTTGACCGGACTGCCCAACCGCGCCTTGCTGCGGGACCGGCTGCACCAGGCGCTGGCGCATGCGTATCGCGCGCATGCGCAGGTGGCGGTGCTGTTCATCGATCTCGATTACTTCAAGCATATCAACGACTCGCTCGGCCACCCGATCGGCGATTGCCTGTTGCAGCAGGTGGCCCAGCGCCTGCAGGGTTGCGTGCGCGATGGCGACAGCGTGGCGCGGCTGGGCGGCGACGAGTTCGTACTGACGCTGCCGCTGGTCAAAGGGTCCGACGATGCGGTACTGGTGGCGGACAAGGCGCTGGAAGCACTGGCTGCGCCTTTCGATTGCGAGGGACATGCGCTGCACGTCTCCGGCAGCATCGGCATCAGCATGTACCCGGACGATGGCAGTGATGTAGAGACGCTGATGCGTACCGCCGACACCGCGATGTACCACGCCAAGGAAAAGGGACGCGGCAATGCGCAGTTCTTCACGCCGCTATTGAACAAGGCGGCGCAGCGACGTCATGTGGTGACGAGCGCCTTGCGCAATGCGCTGCTGCGTGACGAGTTGCGACTGCATTACCAGCCGCAAGTGGACATCGACAGCGGCAGGATTTTTTCCGCCGAAGCGCTGTTGCGCTGGCGGCGTTCCGGCGCAACGCCGATTGCCTGTCCGGCCTTCATTGCGGTGGCGGAGGAAACCGGCTTGATCCTGGCCATCGGCGAATGGGCACTGCGGCAAGCCTGTCTGCAGCTCAAGCAATGGCATCAGCATGGTTTCCCCCACCTGACCATCGCGGTCAACCTGTCGCCGCGCCAGTTCTCGCAACCCAATTTCCTGGAAACGGTGCAAGGCATCCTCGATGAATCCGGCATCTCTCCCGACTGCCTCGATCTGGAGATTACCGAGACGCTGCTCATGCAACGCACCGAAGAAAATGTGGCAACGCTCAAGCACCTGTCCGAGATGGGAATCAAACTGTCGGTGGACGACTTCGGCACCGGTTATTCCAGCCTGGCCTACCTGCAGCGCTTCCCCATTCATGCGCTGAAGATCGACCGTTCCTTCGTGCGTGGCATCGGCGCCGATTCCGACAATACCGCGCT
Source organism: Noviherbaspirillum sp. (assembly GCA_035539595.1). Classification (GTDB taxonomy): domain Bacteria; phylum Pseudomonadota; class Gammaproteobacteria; order Burkholderiales; family Burkholderiaceae_D; genus Noviherbaspirillum. The sequence continues at coordinate 11,188 of DATLIB010000268.1, read as the reverse complement.
GGTGACCGCCATCATTTCGATGGCGCACAGTCTGCACCTCACGGTACTGGCGGAAGGCGTGGAAACATCGGGGCAGCTGCGCTTTCTGCAAGCCCACGGCTGCCGCTCCGCGCAAGGCTATTACTACAGCAAGGCGGTATCGGCCGATGCCTTCACCGAATTGCTGCGCAAGCAAGATAGTGACGACAGCGCTACCTGCGACCGGCCTTGTTGACGGCGACACCGTTTGCCGTCGCTCCATCGCTTGCTATTGCTATCCCCGGAGCAGTCCTTGACCGGCCCGCTTCAAGTAACGCGCTCCACGCAACACGCTCCCGGTCATTCTCCCTGCCAGGCTCTCCTCTTGCCGCGCCTTGTCCATCAGGTACAGCTTCATGCGACGCATATGTCCAGCGCTGAGGTCTTTCAACCATCTGTCCACATGCCGCAATTGATGCAGGCGGGACCGGTACAAGGTCAGATGGTCGTAATGTCTCTCGATGCCCTGCAGCAGGGCCTTGTGCGGTTCGCGCCCCCACATGAGATGCAACTCCTTGCCGCCGCGCGCAATGCATGCATCCGCCAGCAGGTAGGCGCCGATCAGACCGAGCCGGTGCTGGTTGTAAGCGGGATCATGCGCACGCACAAAGGAAAAGTAGTTGTCGCCGAAACGGTAGACAATGGCGCCGGCACAAAGCCGTCCTTCAATCGTCGCTTCCGCGACCAGGCCGCAGTGTTGCACCAACTGGATAATGCGCCGCTCTTCATCGGCGTCGATCCCGGAAGTTTTGCCTTTGTTCGCCATGCGCGCACGATTTAAACCGATGATCGCGCGGACCTGCTGCTCGCTGGCCTGACCTTCAGGGATGATGCGGTAGCGGAAGGAAGGGAAAGCCTCCTTGAGGCGTTGCAGGTAGCGCTTGATGTTTTTGCGCGTCGGCTTGCCCAGGCGTGCCAGATACTCCTCACTGGTCGCAGGCAAATTCAGCACACTGTCCTCGGTACAGTTGTAGCGGTGAATGGGATAGGGAGGTCCGCTTATTTCGCTTTGCACCGCATGAAAGCAGATCAGCTCAACCTCGCGGTACAGGGTGAAGATGGTGTGCGCAAAACGGCGGACCTCATCGGGCGGCAGACTGATGGCCTCGTTCAGCACCCGCACTTGCCGCTGTTCGCGCCGGAACAGCCAGATAGCGATGATTTCGGTGTCCTTGCGCACGACATAGGTACTGGCTTGCGCCAGACTGCCATAGACCCTGAAGGCAGCCAGAGAAGAATACAGGCTGGCATAGAGCCGCTCCAGCTCGCTCTCGACAAAATCCGGTATCCGGTTTTCATGGCATGTGATGGTCAGGCCGTCGGGTGTGCTCATATGCAGAGCCGCTATATTTGTCGAGGGAATCGTCGCTAAAGGTGCAGACATGTTGTGCAGGGCATTTTGCGCCATGAATAGAGTCTTTCCGGACTATTGCGCTGCGACGGCAAAGAAAGAGCCCGCAGCACGTTGATCGATAGGGATGATGTGTCGACAAACGTATTCCCGCGAGTTCAAACCAGTCGTCGGTCCTCCTTGTTTTTCATCCGTAGGTTAGGCGTCACGCAGGTATAAGTTGCGCGACGCCTTATTGGTGAGCGAAGCGAACCCCAACGTTCAGCCGGCTACGCCATTGCGTTCGCCGCTGTGGGGCCTCCTTGGTCAATCCAACCCACATGGAAATGGAAAAGTAACGGACTACGAGGGCTTGGCATGTTTCCGTCATGCCAGTCATGCCTTCAGTGCTGCGGCTTGGTCGCGCAAATCTTGACGTCGAACATGAAGCGAAGCCGGCATCGGCCCCGCCTTCAACGATACCGATCTGGAGCTCGCCATCATTGCGATAGCGCACGCTGCCGGTGGAATCCGATTGCGCCAGCAACACAGGGCCGGCGGAGGTCGGCATTGTGCATTGCTGCACAAGCAAGAAAGTGACGCCGCCCCCGCAGGCCGGCCTTGTAACTTACAGTGTCTGGTCCATGTCCAGCGAAGGACAACTATCGCCTCGATGCTGGCGCACGATGCGGGCCGGGACACCAGCGACGGTGCAATGCGGCGGCACATTGCTCAACACGACACTGCCTGCAGCGACCTTGCTCATACTGCCGATTTCAATATTGCCGAGCACTTTGGCCCCGGCGCCCAACATGACGCCGCTTCTGATCTTGGGATGGCGGTCGCCATGTTCCTTGCCGGTTCCGCCCAACGTGACGTTTTGCAAGATCGACACGTTATCCTCGATGACCGAGGTTTCCCCGATCACGATGCCGGTGCCATGGTCCAGCATGACGCCGGCGCCGATGCGTGCAGCAGGATGAATGTCCACCGCGAACGCGACCGACGCCTGGTTGGCCAGGGCGAATGCCAGTTCCTCCCGCTCCTCGCGCCAGAGCGCGTGGGCGATGCGGTAAACCTGCAGCGCCTGGAATCCTTTCAGATTCAACAGCACATGTAGCGCATTGGGGCAAGCCGGGTCGCGTTGCGTTACCGCCGTCAGGTCGGTTGCCACACGCGCCAGCAATGCCGCGTCGTGGTCGAGGATGTTTTCCATCAGTGTCGCCAGCGCGGCTTCCGGCAAGTCACTGCAGGCAAGACCACGCGCCAGGACGGCGGCAATCATCGCCGCCGGAGTGGGACGCTCCAGCACCAGGGCCTGCATGCGCGGCTGCAGCAAGGGTTCGCGCTGCGCCACATCGGCGGCGGCGGCACGGAGCTGCTGCCAGAGTAAATCCGTGTCATTGCGCGTGGCGGAAACAACGAGCGTGGGCGGCGGCATCATGGTGCGCGGCGCAGCCCGGTACTCTGTTCTGCTCATGGCAATCCTTTCAATAGACTTCAATAACAACGATGAAAACAAAATGGCCGCAGCGTTTTAACACTGCGGCCACGGGGAAATGTTGACGAAAACGCGTGCGCTAGTCGACAAGCCTCCCGGGCCGCCAGCGACAACAAACGCAGGGGAAAACGATACGCGTATTCATCATATTGGTCGTCATGGACTCATATCGTACTGATATGCCTAAAAACGAATATGGTTATACCCAAATTTCAGTCCGGTCATTAGAGCACAATTCGCCGCACGGTGTTGGGCGCCACCCCAAGGTTCAGTACAGTTGCTCGCCTGCCTGCGCACCGCCGCGCACGTCATCGTTGCCGACCATGCTCAGGGCCAGCGCTTCCGCCACCTTGATGCCGTCCACCGCCGCCGACAAGATGCCGCCGGCATACCCTGCCCCCTCGCCGGCCGGAAACAGCCCCCGCGTATTGAGGCTTTGGAAATTGTCCTGCCGCTTGATGCGCACCGGCGAGGAAGTACGCGTCTCGACGCCGGTCAGCACCGCATCGTGCATGGCATATCCCTTGATCTGCTTGTCGAAAGCCGGCAAGGCTTCGCGCATCGCTTCGATGGCATAGGCAGGCAGCGCCAGCCCGAGATCGGTCAAATGCACCCCCGGCTTGTACGAGGGCTGTACCGAACCGAATGCCTGCGAGGGCTTGCCGGCGATGAAATCGCCCACCAGCTGGCCCGGCGCATCATAATTTTTGCCGCCCAGCACATAGGCGCGCGATTCCAGCTCGCGCTGGAAGGCGATGCCGGCCAGCGGATGGCCCGGATAATCCTGCTCCGGCGTAATGCCGACCACGATGCCGCTGTTGGCATTGCGCTCATTGCGTGAGTATTGGCTCATGCCATTGGTCACCACCCGCTCCGCTTCCGAGGTCGCGGCCACCACGGTGCCGCCCGGACACATGCAAAAGCTGTACACCGAGCGACCGTTCTGCGCGTGGTGCACCAGCTTGTAGTCGGCAGCGCCCAGCAGCGGATGCCCGGCGAAGTTGCCGAAGCGGGCGCGATCGATCAGCGATTGCGGATGTTCGATACGAAAACCGATGGAAAACGGCTTGGCTTCGACATATACGCCGCGCTCGTACAACATCTGAAACGTGTCGCGCGCGCTGTGACCGACCGCCAACACCGCATGATCGGTAACGATACGCTCGCCGCCTTCCAGCACCACGCCGCGCAGCTGTCCGTCTTCAATCTCCAGGTCGCTCACCTTCGCCTGGAAACGGAATTCGCCGCCGAGCGATGCGATCGTCGCGCGCATTTCCTCGACCATCTTCACCAGACGGAAGGTGCCGATGTGCGGCTTGCTCACATACAGGATTTCTTCCGGGGCAAAGGCTTTCACAAATTCGGCCAACACCTTGCGGCCGTAATGCTTGGGATCCTTGATCTGGCTGTGCAGCTTGCCGTCGGAAAAAGTCCCCGCCCCGCCCTCGCCGAACTGCACATTCGACTCCGGGTCCAGTTCGCGCTTGCGCCACAGCCCCCACGTGTCTTTAGTGCGCTCGCGCACCTCCTTGCCGCGCTCCAGGATGATGGGACGAAACCCCATCTGCGCCAGGATCAGCGCCGCAAAAATGCCGCATGGGCCAAAGCCGATCACCACCGGCCGCTTGGGCAATGTGGCCGGTGCCTGCGCCACGAATTGGTAGCTGGTGTCCGGAGTGATGCCGACATGGGGCACGCCGGACATGCGCGCCAGCAACGCCGCCTCCTCCTTGACCTCGACATCCAGCGTATAGACCAGCGTGATTGCGCTGCGGCGGCGCGCATCGTAGCCGCGCCGGAAGAGGGTGAAGCCCACCAGATCGTCGGCCTCGATCTTGAGGCGTGCGAAGATGGCCGCCTTCAGATCGGCCTCGGTATGGTCGAGCGGGAGTATTACGTTTGTCAGTCGCAGCATGCGCGGTCAGTCCGGATGAAATTCTGTGGGAGCAGGCTGCCGTCGGGCGCATGCGCGCCAGTGGAGGGTGACAGACTGGCCGGTGCCAGCCCAAAGGCAGGCGGCCACCGACAGGGCGCTATTTTACCCTACCGTTTTTCCGGGAAAGCACCGTGGAAAAATAGTCGGCGGTGCCGGGAGAATCCCGGCACCGCCGTCATCCGGCCGTCTGGAGCGTCACTCCTTATTTCTATTCGCAAGCGGGAGGTAAGCGGAGCGACATCCACTTACGTCCCCAGTGCAAGCGCCCAAGTTGGGTTTCCTTCGTCAACGCAACCTACACAAAAATAAAAGAGTGACAAGCTTTCAACCGTGACTCTCAAGCACTCCGGTACTGGTCGCGCAGACTTCTGACCTGATCATGGTTTTGCAGCACGCCCTGATATTGTCTTTCGACGACGCTGCGTACCTCGACCGGCAGGTTTTTTTCCAGTGCCTTGCGATAACTGGCCACGGCGACATCTTCGCCGCGCTCGCATTCCGCCAACACCGCCTTGTCGTCCTTGCCTGTGAGCGCCGATTTGATATCGACCCAGCGCCGATGGAGTGCCCCACCCAGGCCGCCGCTGGTTTCGGGATCGCCGCCGTAGGCGCGCACCAGATCTTGCAACTCGACGACCGCAGCGGTGCAGGTTTGCCCGCGGTTGGCGAAAAATGCCTTCAGCGTTGCATCTTGCGTATTTTCGGCGCAATTACGAAAACCTTCCTCGCCGTCCTTGCTGGTTTCAATCAAATCGTTCAGTGTAGAAATTACGTCATCGTTATCCATCATCGCTCCTAAAAGTTACCGCGACACCCTGTGGGTGCTTCGGCAACACATCGTTCCTTCTCACGAAGGGCTCTTTGGCAAGCAGGGGACGCGGCCCTACCGCGCTTCATGCTTGCGTTACTCATTTTGTGCACATGCCTTACTTGCCTGGCGCGCTGCTATTGGACGAACCGGATGTGCCGCCGGCCGCATTGGAATCCTCAGACGTATCGCTTTCGCCGGATGAGCTACTGGATGTGCCGGCCGGTCCCATGGAGGAACCCGAAACGCTGGCCTTGCCGGATTTCATGTCCTGCGCCATGGTCAGGTGCTGGCCGACAATCGGCGTCATTTTCTCGACCAAGGCTTTCAGCTCCGGATCTTCCGCCCGGGTCTGGCCACGCTCCAGCATGCGATGGGTTTTTTGGTGGTCGCTCAAGCCACCTTGCGCGATATATTGCTTATCGAATTTTGCCCCTTCGAGCGCACGCATCTTTTTGGCTTGCGCCTGATGCTTGCTGTCCGGCTCGGTCGGCAGTGTCACGCCCTTGGCTTGGGCCAGCTGCTCCAGCTCCTGTTGCGCCTGGGTATGGTCGTCGATCATCTTTTGCGCAAATTCGCGTACCTGGTCGTTCTTGGACTGGGTGAGTGCGATCTTGCCGGTTTCTATTTCGGCCAGATTGGAACGTGCTATCTCATGCATGAGATTTTGATCGGCCTTGCTGAGCGTACTTTTGGTGGCGCTGGCCGATGTGCCGGCGCTACTCGCCGCCGCACCGCTGGTGGCACCTGGGGTAGTCGTATCTGAGGCAGACCCGATCTGGGCAAGAACAGATGTGGTGCCGAACAACATTGTCAACGCGGCAGCACTCAGTATGCGATGCAGGTGTTTATGTTGGTGCATGAAGGTCCTCCTGGAAAAACGCCTGAACAAAAGCCGACCGCCAACATCGGCGTGGCGTAAAGAACAGCTATACGCAATGTGCATGCCAGCCGCTTTTTGCGGGGAGGTGGCACGGCAGTTTTCACGTCAGGATCGGCTTGCCGACGCCGTTTGCAGCGAGCAGTTGCCACGCGCACCGGTCAATATGGAAAGAACCGGTGGCGCCAAGCGATGGAGGGAGGACTACCGGGAGTGGAAAAAATTACAACGTCCGTTACCGGGACGAAGGCGGCAGAATGCCTGCACGTGACTTGCCGATAGGCGCACAAAAAAATGCCAAAGCTTTCGCTTTGGCATCAAGGCTTGCCGAATCGCTCCGGCAAGCGCCCATGAAAAGAGACGTCCGGTGAAGGACGGTCCCGACTGCCGCGCAAGTATTGCTGCACAACAGCCGGAATAACGAAAGGCAGCGCGGCGCCGTGAGGCGCCCCCTTTTTCGCGCAGCCTACGCGACCTTGGAGCGGATTTACTCCGCAAGTCCGGGATTGATCCAGGCCATGCGAAGAAAAATTGCTTTAGTTACTGCGCCGCCTCTTTTCACATACTTGTTCGATGGTATTCAATACCTTTCCTTCTGGATCGACGGTTTCCAGAATGACGTCGAATCCCCACAAACGGGTCACATGCTTCAACATCTCTTCGGTCTGCTGGTTCAGCGGCCGGCGCAGGTACTGGTTATGGCGCAAGGTCAAGGCGCGATTGCCGCGCGTATCGACCGACCAGACTTGGATGTTGGGCTCGCGGTTGCCCAAGTTGTACTGGCCGGCAAGCTGCTCACGCACATAGCGGTAGCCGTCGTCGTCATGGATCGCGGAGATGGAAAGCTTGTCTTTTTTGTCGTCGTCGAGCACCGCGAAGAAATGGAAATCACGGATCAGCTTGGGCGACAGGTATTGCGAAATGAAACTCTCATCCTTGAAGTTACGCATCGCAAAGTCGAGCGTCTTCTTCCAGTCGCTGCCGGCGATGTCCGGGAACCATTGGCGATCTTCGTTGGTCGGGTTTTCGCAGATGCGGCGGATGTCGCGCATCATGGCAAAGCCGAGCGCATACGGATTGATGCCACTGAAGTACTTGCTGGTGACCGGCGGCTGGTAGACGACGTTGGTATGGCTTTGCAGGAATTCGATCATGAAGCCGTTGCCGACCACGCCTTCGTCATACAACTGGTTGAGGATGGTGTAGTGCCAAAAGGTGGCCCAGCCTTCGTTCATGACCTGGGTCTGGCGCTGCGGATAGAAGTATTGCGAAATCTTGCGCACGATGCGCACGATCTCGCGTTCCCACGGCTCCAGCAGCGGCGCATATTTTTCGATGAAGTACAGCAGGTTTTCCTGCGGCTCGGCCGGGAAGCGCTCCGGCGTTTCCTCTTCCTCCACCTGCTCGCGCTTGGGTACCGTGCGCCACAGGTCGTTGACCTGCGACTGCAAATAGCGCTCGCGCTCTTCCTGCCGCTCGCGCTCTTCCGCCAGCGATAACTTGGCCGGGCGCTTGTAGCGATCGACGCCGTGGTTCTGCAGGGCGTGGCAGGAGTCGAGCAACAACTCCACCTCGTCGATGCCGTAACGCTGTTCGCACTCGGCGATGTAATTCTTGGCAAACACCATGTAGTCGACGATGGCGTCGGCATCGGTCCAGGTGCGGAACAGGTAGTTGCCCTTGAAGAAGGAGTTGTGACCGTACGAGGCATGCGCGATCACCAGCGCCTGCATGGTGAGACTGTTCTCTTCCATCAGGTAGGCGATGCACGGATTGGAATTGATCACGATCTCGTAAGCCAGTCCCATCTGGCCACGCTTGTAGCTCTTTTCGGTGGACAGAAAGTGCTTGCCGAAGGACCAGTGCGCATACGACACCGGCATGCCGACCGAAGCGTAGGCATCCATCATCTGCTCGGCGGTAATGATTTCGAGCTGGTTGGGATAGGTGTCGAGCCCGAAGCCTTCGGCCACGCGGCGGATTTCTTCATGGGCCTGTTCGATCAGTTCGAAGGTCCACTCCGATTGTTCCGGCAAGCGGCGCGGACCAGCGGGCTGCGCGACTACCTGCGATTTCGACGCCTTCTTGCGGGTCGTTTTTCTGGCGGGTTTCTTGGTCTCTGTCGTCATTTCGGTTGTTTCTTGAACAGTTCACGGAACACCGGATAAATGTCGGCCGGCGATTCGATTTTCTGCATGGCGAAATGCGGATGAATGTCGGGTATCTGCGTATATTCCTCCCACAGATTCTGCGGCTCGCCGTCGGTGATTTCGACATAGGCGTAATACTGCACCATCGGCATGATCTTGTTGACCAACAGCTCGCGGCAAGCCACCGAGTCGTTGTCCCAGTTGTCGCCGTCGGAAGCCTGGGCGACGTAGATGTTCCAGTCGCTGGTGGAGTACCGTTCCTGGATGACCTTGTCGAGCAGGTGCAGGGCCGAGGACACCACGGTGCCACCCGATTCGCGCGAGTTGAAGAATTCCTGCTCACTGACTTCGGTTGCCTGCGTATGGTGACGGATGAAGACCACATCGATCTTTTCGTAGGCGCGTTCGAGGAACAGGTAGAGCAGGATGAAGAAACGCTTGGCGGCGTCCTTTTTGGCCTGGTCCATGGAACCCGAGACGTCCATCACGCAAAACATGACGGCCTGGCTGGATGGTTTGGGAACCTTGATGCGATTGCTGTAGCGCAGGTCGATCGGATCAAGGAAGGGAATCGCAAACAGCTTGGTGCGCAGGTGATGGATTTCCTTGCGCAAGGCCAGGATGCGGTGATCGTCCTCGAACTCGGTGGCCAGCAGTTGTTCCAACTCGTCTTCGGCTTCCCTCAGGCGCTTGCGCGATTTCGCGCCGATCGCGATGCGGCGGCCGATGGCGCCGCGCAGCGAACGCAGGACATGAATGTTCGAGGGAGTGCCGGAGAGTGTGTAGCCGGCGCGCTGCTGCTTGAACTCGGTGATGGATTTGAGCTGCGTCTTGACCAGGTTGGGCAACTCCAGGTCTTCGAAGAAGTAGTTCATGAACTCTTCACGCGTGAGTTCGAACACGAAATCGTCTTCGGTGGTCTCTTCGCTATTACCCGCCTTGCCCTTGCCGGCGCCATTGCCGCCCTTCGGCCGCTGGATCTGGTCGCCCTTCTGGTATTCCTTGTTGCCCGGCCGCACGACTTCCCATACGCCGCCCTGGGCGTGGCCGAAATTGGGTTCGCTGATGTCCTTGACCGGAATGGATACTTTTTCGCCTTTCTCGATGTCTTTGATCGAGCGGCCTTTGATTGCACGTGCAACGGCGTCCTTGATCTGGCCTTTATAACGCCTCAAGAAGCGTTCGCGGTTGCCAGCGGACTTGTTCTTGCCCTGCAGACGCCGGTCGATGAGGTGAGCCAAAATGCCTCCTGCTTGTGAAACTCCATTGGCACGTTCGCCGATTGGTTCACATCAATTCAAACTAGGGGCGTTTGCGACTTGGGATGCATGACGACGCAGCGCGCAAGTGCGGCAAACGACCAAACTATACGTTCGCTATTCCCTCCCTCTTTGCCGGGACGATCAGGGTGGTGGTAGCGCGGCCGTTCATCCGTCTTCCGATGCGCGGCCGCCCCCATCCTGACCTTCCCCCCAACGTGGGGAAGGAACAGGGTCATGTCGTTACGACGACTTGCGAACCCGCAGATACCACTCGCACAGCAGGCGCACCTGCTTCGCGGTGTAACCCTTGTCCACCATGCGAGCGACGAACTCCTGATGCTTGTTCGCATCGTCGGCGCTGGCCTTGGCGTTGAAGGAAATCACCGGCAGCAGTTCCTCGGTATTCGAGAACATCTTCTTCTCGATCACCGTGCGCAGCTTTTCGTAGCTGGTCCAGTTCGGATTCTTGCCGTTGTTCTGCGCCCGTGCCCGCAACACGAAATTGACGATCTCGTTGCGGAAGTCTTTCGGGTTCGAAATTCCGGCCGGTTTCTCGATCTTTTCCAGTTCGTTGTTGAGCGCATCACGGTTGAAACTCTCGCCGGTGTCGGGATCGCGGAATTCCTGATCCTGAATCCAGAAGTCGGCAAAGGTCACATAGCGGTCGAAAATGTTTTGACCGTATTCGGAATAGCTCTCCAAGTAAGCAGTCTGGATTTCCTTGCCGATGAACTCGACATAGCGCTGCGCCAGATATTCCTTGATGTAGGACAGATACTTCTGTTCGACTTCGGGCGGGAACTGCTCGCGCTCGACCTGCTGCTCCAGCACGTACAGCAAGTGCACCGGATTGGCCGCCACTTCGGTATTGTCGAAGTTGAACACCTTGGACAGGATTTTGTAGGCGAAACGCGTCGAGAGACCGTTCATGCCCTCGTCCACGCCGGCATAGTCCACGTATTCATGACGCGACTTGGCCTTCGGATCGGTGTCCTTCAGATTCTCGCCGTCATACACCTGCATCTTGGAGAAGATGCTGGAATTTTCCGGGTCCTTGACGCGCGACAACACCGCGAACTGCGCCATCATCTTCAAGGTGCCGGGGGCGCAAGGCGCCTTCGACAGAGAAGAGCCCTGGATCAGCTTGTCGTAAATCTTGATTTCGTCGGTCACGCGCAGGCAATACGGCACCTTGACGATGTAGATACGATCCAGGAACGCTTCATTGTTCTTGTTGTTGCGGAAGGCCTTCCACTCGGATTCGTTCGAGTGCGCCAGCACCACGCCGTCGAACGGAATCGCG
>DATLIB010000267.1:0-34349 GCA_035539595.1 Noviherbaspirillum sp. | reverse complement strand
GGCTGCCGTCGCACAAGCCGAAGCGATTATCGAAACCCGCGTACAGTCCTTCATGCACTGGATGGACAGTCGTGCCGTAGTACCGCTTATCCGCGATTTACAGGACAGCAGCGAAGTCATGCGTCTGGCCGAGTTGGAACGCGCTAAAAAACTGCTCGCCAAAGGCGAGGATATTGATGCGGTGTTGGAAATACTCTCCAAAGGACTCACCGCCAAATTCCTGCACGGTCCGCAACAGGCGCTGCATAATGCCCAAGGCGATGAACGTGCCCGACTGGCCGCACTTTTACCGCAGTTATTCCGCACCAAGCGCTAGCGACGCTTTTTTTCGCGCGCGATATCGCGCCCAGCCCACCGCGCAACGCCCATTCTGCTCGCGCTTCCCCCTGATTTCTACAGTATCGACACCCATGAAACCCTCAATGCTTGCCAAACTCGACCAACTCATGGAGCGATTGGAAGAGTTAAACGATTTACTGATGCAGGAAGGCATTACCGCCGATATGGACCAGTATCGGAAACTGACGCGCGAACATGCGGAGCTCGGTCCGCTGGTTGCACTGTATAAGGATTACGTCAAGGCTGGCGAAGACATCCAGGGCGCACAAGAGATGCTGTCCGATCCAGACATGAAGGAGCTGGCGCAGGAAGAAATCGCCGCCGCGAAGTCACGCATCGACACGCTGGAAACGGATCTGCAAAAGATGCTGTTGCCGAAGGATCCCAACGACGAACGCAATATTTACCTGGAAATCCGCGCCGGCACCGGTGGTGACGAAGCCGCCTTGTTCGCGGGCGACCTGCTGCGCATGTACACACGCTTTGCCGAACGCAACCGCTGGCAGGTGGAAATGGTATCGGAATCACCATCGGAAATCGGCGGCTACAAGGAAGTCATCGTGCGCCTCGTCGGCTTCGGCGCATATTCCAGATTGAAATTCGAATCGGGCGGCCATCGCGTGCAGCGTGTACCGGCGACCGAAACTCAAGGGCGCATTCATACCTCGGCCTGCACCGTCGCGGTCATGCCGGAAGCCGATGAAGTGAGCGATGTCGATATCAATCCGGCCGACATCCGCATCGACACCTACCGCGCCTCGGGGGCTGGCGGCCAGCACATCAACAAGACCGATTCGGCGGTACGCATCACGCACATCCCGACCGGCATCGTGGTCGAATGTCAGGATGACCGCAGTCAGCACAAGAACAAGGCGTCTGCACTGAAGGTTCTGGCAGCGCGCATCAAGGACGTGCAGTTGCGCGAACAACAGGCGAAGGAAGCTGCTACACGCAAATCGCTGATCGGCTCGGGGGATCGCAGCGAGCGTATCCGCACCTACAATTTCCCTCAAGGACGCATGACCGATCACCGGATCAATTTGACGCTGTACAAGCTCGACTTCATCATGGATGGCGATCTGGAAGAGTTGACTAATGCCTTGGTGGCGGAACATCAGGCGGAATTGCTGGCGGCATTGGGCGACGAGACATAACTTGGATTGTTGGGATATGGCCCGCAATTACACAGGGGAACCATTCCTCCAATGCATTACTCATACGGCACTCCCTATTAACAATAAGTAACGATGAAAACTTCAAGACCTGTATTGGCAGCAGTCGGCCTCACCTCGGTGGCATTGGTCGGATTCGCGCTTTATCTGCAGCATGTGGAAGGCATGGCTCCCTGTCCCTTGTGCGTGATTCAGCGCTATGCATTTATCACGCTCACCTTGATCTGTTTTCTGTTCGCGGCGCTGCCGCGCGCGGCGACCAAGGCAGGCGCATTGCTAGGAGCGCTGACAGCATTGGTGGGGACAGGCGTTGCTGGCTGGCACTTGTGGGTAAAGGCCAACCCGACGGTTTCCTGTGGGATCGACCCGCTGGAAACTTCGCTCAACCGGATTTTGAGCGCGGAACTACTGCCTTTTCTGTTCAAGGCGGATGGCCTTTGCGCCACTCCCTATCCACCGATACTTGGCTTATCGATTCCGCAATGGTCGCTCACTTGGTTTGTCATCTTCATGCTCGCCCTGATTTGGGCGGCGCTGCGACGCAGCCGCTAACCAGGACCAAGCGATGCATGAAGCGCCGCAATCTTCAAGGTCGGGTGACTTGGTTATCGCCGGCACCAGCATCAGCGCAGCGCTGAAGCAGCCGCCGCTTGATCCGTTTGAAGCGCGCATCCTGCTTGCACATGCCTTGCAGCTCACTCGGGTGCAACTCATCACCCAGTCGGAACGCGTACTCACTGCCGAAGAAGCTGGCAAGCTATCGGCACTCTTCCAACGGCGCATCCATGGCGAGCCTATCGCTTACATCGTCGGCGAGCGGGAGTTCTACGGCCTGGCACTCCACACCACACCCGATGTCCTGATTCCCCGCCCGGAAACCGAATTGCTGGTCGAGTTGGCACTGGAACGGCTACACACCGGCGGTCATATCATGGATATGGGGACCGGTTCCGGCGCAATTGCCATCGCAATTGCCCACACCCGTCTCGATGCCTCCGTCACGGCACTCGATATCAGCGCTGCCGCACTTGCTGTTGCCCGCAGCAACGCTGACCGGCACAACGCCCGAGTGACCGTCCTGCGTAGCGACTGGTACGACGCACTTAACGAAAGCACCTTTGACATCATCGTTGCCAATCCACCCTACATTGTTGCGGCGGACCCGCACCTGGCGCAGGGGGATCTGCGTTTCGAGCCAATCAATGCGTTGACCGATCACGCGGACGGCCTGTCAGCGTTGCGCACGATCATTGGCGGAGCCCCGCGCCATCTCGTACAAGACGGTTGGCTGCTCATGGAGCATGGCTACGATCAAGCGCCAGCAGTGCGCCAGTTGCTGATGCACCAAGGCTTCCAGGAGGTACAGAGCTGGCAAGATCTATCCGGCATCGAACGTGTCAGCGGCGGTCGGCACTAGCCTGCGTCGTCGCGCTTTTTCACCCTGTCAAGACTGACGCAATTGCATAAATTGCGTATCATCACTCGCTTGATTTTCTTCATTCCGAGCCTCCATGCTGCCATCCATCGAACAACGTCTCGCGGTAGAACTCGCCGCAAAACCGGTACAAGTTGCTGCCGCCATTGCCCTGCTCGACGAAGGTGCGTCGGTGCCATTCATTGCGCGTTACCGCAAAGAAGCCACCGGGGGTCTGGACGATACGCAATTACGTCTGCTGGAAGAGCGGCTGCGCTACCTGCGCGAACTGGAAGGCCGACGCGCAGCGATCATTGCGTCGATTGAAGAGCAAGGCAAGATGACACCCGCGCTGCTCGATGCGATCGGTCATGTAGAGGATAAGACGCGACTGGAAGATCTGTATTTGCCCTACAAACCCAAACGCCGTACCAAGGCACAAATCGCAGTCGAAGCCGGTCTGACCGCTTTGGCAGAAACTTTGCTGACGAATCCCGCATGCAATCCGGAAGAAGAAGCGGCGCGATATCTGAAGCCGGCATTCAGTACGGACAACGGTGACAACCCTGGCGTTCCGGACATCAAGGCGGCGCTGGACGGTGCACGCCAAATTCTGATGGAGCGCTTTGCGGAAGATGCAAGCTTGCTGCAAACGCTACGCGAATACCTGACAGAACATGGTGTCGTCGAATCGAAAGTAGTGGAAGGCAAGCAGGACGCCGGAGCCAAATTCACCGATTACTTCGACTATTCCGAGACGCTCAGCACTATTCCTTCGCATCGCGCACTCGCCTTGTTCCGTGGTCGCCGAGAAGAAATCCTGAACGTCTCGCTACGCCTCGATACCGAAGAGGAAAAGCCGAAATGGGATGCCCCGCACAATCCCTGCGAAGGCCGCATCGCTGCGCGTTTCGGTATCAGCAACCAAGGTCGACCGGCCGACAAATGGCTGGCCGATACGGTGCGCTGGACATGGCGTGTAAAAGTGTTCATGCACTTGGAAACGGAATTGATGAGCAGCTTGCGCGAACGGGCGGAAATCGAAGCAATCAATGTCTTTGCACGTAACTTGAAAGACCTGCTGTTGGCGGCGCCTGCCGGCCCGCGCGCCACAATGGGGCTCGACCCGGGCCTGCGCACAGGCGTCAAGGTTGCGGTGGTCGATGCCACCGGCAAGGTAGTCGATACCAATACGATTTATCCGCATCAACCGCGCAACGACTGGGACGGGTCACTCCATACATTGGCGCAACTGGCACGCAAACACAAGGTTGCCCTGATTTCGATCGGCAACGGTACCGCATCACGCGAAACCGACAAGTTGGCCCAAGACTTGATCAAGCAGCATCCGGAACTAGGGTTGACTAAAATCGTCGTATCGGAAGCGGGAGCATCCGTCTACTCAGCATCCGAGTTTGCGTCACGCGAGTTGCCCGAACTTGATGTGAGCCTGCGTGGCGCGGTGTCGATTGCGCGCCGACTACAAGATCCACTCGCTGAGTTGGTCAAGATCGATCCAAAATCCATCGGCGTCGGTCAATATCAGCACGATGTTGGACAGACACAGCTGGCACGGTCGCTGGATGCCGTCGTCGAGGATTGCGTCAACGCAGTCGGCGTCGATGTCAACACAGCATCCGCGCCGCTCCTGGCCCGTGTTTCAGGGCTCAATGCCAGCGTCGCACAGAGCATCGTCAGCTACCGCGACATGAAGGGCATGTTCCCCTCACGTGCCGCATTACGCTCGGTACCGCGGTTGGGAGAAAAGACCTTCGAACAGGCAGCCGGCTTTCTACGCATCATGAATAGTGAGAATCCGCTCGATGCCTCCGCGGTACACCCGGAGTCCTATCCGGTTGTCGAGAAAATCCTTGCCGATATTCAAAGAGACGTCAAAGGCGTGATTGGCGACAGCGCCCTGCTAAAGTCGCTCAACCCCGCGAAATATGCAGACGAGAAATTTGGCGTTCCCACCATTACCGACATTCTCAAAGAACTCGAAAAACCGGGTCGTGACCCCCGCCCGGGATTCACCACCGCCAACTTCAAGGAAGGTGTCGAAGACATCAAGGACTTGCGCCCGGACATGATCCTCGAAGGCGTAGTCACCAACGTCGCCGCATTCGGCGCATTCGTCGACATCGGTGTGCATCAGGATGGCTTGGTCCATATCTCGGCGCTGTCGAATACCTTCGTGCGCGACCCGCACAGTGTCGTCAAGGCCGGCCAGGTCGTGAAAGTCAAAGTGCTGGAAGTCGATGAAAAACGCAAACGTATCGCACTCACAATGCGGCTTTCGGATACCGCACAACCAGTTGGGGCGCGCGCAGAACAGCGCGGTGACCGCAATGATGCCAAGCGGCTGACCCAGCACCAACAGACACGTCAACCGGCAGCAAACAGCGCCATGGCGGCGGCATTTGCCAAGTTAAAGAGCTAGCTGAGTCGCCCAGCTAAATCAGCCTAGTAACAAAGGAGGCACACTTAGGCCCGCCATCCTTTGTTACTTATTACGGGTACATCACCTCACCCAAGCAGCTGTCAGGTGACAATAAACAGACTTTTCTGTCGCGGCGCGGGCTTTTTCATATAATGCTGCATATTCTGAATTATTTGAGGTAGCGCCATGAGCGATGTAAAGACTTGGATCCAAGAAACCGTCACCCAAAACCCAGTAGTCCTCTTCATGAAAGGCACTGCCCAGTTCCCGCAATGCGGCTTTTCCGGCCGGGCTGTACAGATTTTGAAGGCTTGCGGCGTCGAAAACATTGTGACAGTCAATGTACTGGAAGACCAGGACGTCCGCCAATGCATCAAGGAATTTTCCAACTGGCCAACGATTCCGCAGTTGTATGTCAAAGGAGAATTTATTGGGGGCTCCGACATCATGACCGAGATGTACGAATCGGGTGAACTGCAAAGCCTGCTGAAGTCCTGAGACACCAGTCCTTGCTCAGGATGCTCCCTTCACACACAGCCCCGAGCAAACGGCTGATTATTGCCATTACCGGTGCTTCAGGCGCCATCTACGGTGTTCGTCTACTTCAAACTCTGCGCAGCAATACGCCGGCCATCGAAACCCATTTGCTAGTGTCCGAGGCAGGCGTATTGAATCTCCATCAGGAATTGGACATGACACGCAAGGACGTCGAAGAGCTGGCTGATGTCGTGCATCACGTCCGTGATGTCGGTGCCTCAGTCGCCAGCGGCTCCTTTCAATCGGAAGGCATGATCGTCGCCCCTTGCTCAATGAAGACCCTTGCCTCGATTGCCCACGGTTTTTCGGATAATCTCATTAGTCGGGCCGCCGACGTAGTACTGAAAGAACGGCGCCGGCTTGTGTTGATGGTACGCGAGACACCGCTCAGTCTCATACACTTGCGTAACATGACTGCAGTGACCGAAATGGGAGGCATTGTCTTCCCACCGCTACCCGCCTTTTATCATCGCCCACAGACCCTTGCAGATATTGTCGACCATACGCTAGGACGCGTGCTGGATTTATATGCCGTTCCTCATGAGTTGGCACCGCGCTGGCATGGCCTAAAGAAGGGAAATTGATTCTCCTATGATCATCTTGTTGAAAGAGGCCCAACAAAAGTGTTCCGGAGTTTGTTTTATAGAAGACAAATAAAAACGCCCATGACCTCGACGATCATGGGCGTTTTTTTGGTGCCGGCTGCCGGATTCGAACTGGCCACCTGATGATTACAAGTCAACTGCTCTACCAAATGAGCTAAGCCGGCGAAAACTTGAAGTTCAAAATTATACGCTATTTGATCCGAGTAAGGGTAGGTCTTCCACCTTTTTTTGGAGGATTGTTGTTGTCATCTGGATCGCTGGGCATAGTTACATCCCCATGTACCGGCGGAACTGCCGCCAAGGAGGGAGCTGAAGCGTTCGACGACTCATCCATTACTGCAGCGCCCTCCTCGTCTGTATGCACATTTGTCACTTCAAATGCCATTCCCTGCCCATTCTCACGCGCGTAAATCGCAACGACGTTTTCCACTGGGATGGAAATTTCGCGCGACACGCCACCGAAACGAGCATTGAAATTGATGAAATCATTGTCCATCTTCAAGCCACTAGTGGCACTAAAGCTGATATTGAGCACGATCTCACCATTTTTTACGAACTCACGCGGTACACGTGTGTGTCCATCCACTACGGCGGCAAGATATGGCGTGTAGCCGTTATCCGTGCACCATTCATAGATGGCTCGCAACAAGTACGGCTTGGTGGAAATTTCTGACATATGTGCAGGTCATTCAATCATAGACGTCGCCTGCACGCTGCCCCTGAAGACATGTACACGCGACGACAAAAGCTAGCGACGCATCACTTTTTCGGAGGGCGTCAATGCTTCAATATAGGCAGGACGGGAAAAAATGCGCTCCGCATATTTCATCAGAGGCGCCGCCGTCTTGGAGAGTTCGATTCCATAGTGATCGAGACGCCAAAGCAAAGGCGCAATCGCCACATCAAGCATGGAAAATTCATCCCCCAACATATATTTGTTTTTGAGGAATAAAGGCGCCAGCGTAGTCAGGCGATCACGAATTTCCGCGCGCGCCTTTTCATGCACCTTTTCTGCTCCTTTGGATTTGTCGTTTTCCAACGTATGGACGTGGATAAATAACTCTTTTTCGAAGTTGAACAGCATCAAACGCGCACGTGCCCGCATCAGCGGATCAGCCGGCATCAACTGTGGATGCGGAAACCGCTCATCAATGTATTCATTGATGATGTTCGACTCGTACAGAATCAGGTCGCGCTCAACCAAAATCGGCACCTGCCCGTACGGATTCATCACCGAAATATCTTCCGGCTTATTGAACAAGTCAACATCACGAATCTCAAAGTCCATACCCTTCTCAAACAACACGAGACGGCAACGCTGTGAAAATGGGCAAGTTGTACCCGAATAGAGAACCATCATTTTGCAGTTCCTTAGAAACAAAGGGGGTGAGACGTTATACGTCTCACCCCAAAGAAAGGCCCGCCGTCCTCAATCGAACGGCAGGCAAAAGCGCTACTTGATGTCTTTCCAGTAAGACTTGTTAAGCAGCCATGCAAGGACCATAAAACCGCCCAGGAAAAGCAACACCATTACACCCAAACGCTTTCGTTTATGCTGGACTGGCTCACCCATCCAAGTCAAATACCCGACTAAGTCGGCCGTTGCATTATCAAACTCGAGCGTTGACAACTTGCCTGGCTTAACCTGTTCGAATCCGACAAACTTGTGTACCGTTTTGGTCGGATCATGGGGATCCTTTTCATCTGCGAATTTGGCAGTGCGAACACCTTGCAGTTCCCACATGACGTGTGGCATACCAACGTTCGGGAATACCAGATTATTCCAGCCTGTCGCACGCGCATCATCTTTGTAGAACGTCCGCAGATAGGTATATAGCCAGTCAGCGCCAGAACCTTCACCCGAGGCCTTCGCACGAGCAATAACCGACAGATCCGGAGGCGTTGCACCGAACCACTCTTTTCCATCCTTGGGCGCCATCGACACGGTCATCAGGTCGCCTACTTTATCTGCCGTAAACAATAAATTGTTTCGGATTTGCTCGTCCGTCAAACCGATATCCTGGAGACGGTTATAGCGCATGGCAGAGGCTGAATGGCAGTTCAGGCAATAGTTGACGAACAACTTGGCACCGTTTTGCAGTGAAGCTAGATCCTTGGTCCGGTCCGGTGCCGTATCGAGCAGGAACGTAGCCTCCGCAGCGATAGCGAATACTGGCGCCACTGCCAAAACCGCAATTATTTTTTTCAACAATTTCATGGTTCTTATATTCCTTTGCGGCTTAGTGCGGCTGGAAGGTAACACGGTTAGGTACAGCCTTGAACTGGCCCATTGTGCTCCACCACGGCATCAGCAAGAAAAAACCGAAGTAGATGAACGTGCAAATCTGCGCTACCAGGGTACGTCCTTCTGTTGGAGGCAGAACCCCCAAGTAACCCAAAATCAAAAAGGCGATACCGAATACCAAGTAAATGTAACCATGCCAATCTGGACGATAACGAATCGACTTCACGGGCGAATGGTCCAGCCATGGCAAGGCAGCTAGAATCAGCACGGAAACGCCCATCAGTACCACCCCCCAGAACTTCGCATCGAAGAGGAACATACCAATTAGTGCCGCGACCGCAGCTCCGGCCACCAGCATTTTCACAAAACCGCTCAGCTTCGACTTCACCAAGATTAGCGCCACGAACGCAATTAAACCAATCTCAAGTGCATACATGAACTGCGATGTCGTTGCGCGCAAAATCGAGTAGAACGGCGTGAAATACCATACCGGTGCGATGTGCGGCGGAGTCTTCAGCGGGTCGGCTGGGACGAAGTTGTTATATTCAAGGAAATAACCACCCATTTCCGGCGCAAAAAACACGACTGCGCTGAACACAATCAGAAATACCGCTGCGACAAACACATCATGTACGGAATAATAAGGATGAAAAGGAATGCCATCGAGCGGCATGCCTTTGGCGTCTTTCTGTTCCTTGATTTCGACACCATCCGGATTATTAGAACCGACTTCATGCAATGCGACGATGTGCGCGGCGACTAGGCCGATCAATACCAGCGGGATTGCGATCACGTGGAAAGAGAAGAAGCGGTTCAGTGTCGCATCGGAAACCACATAATCACCACGAATCCATAGCGACAGGTCCGGACCGATAAACGGAATCGCGCCGAACAGATTTACAATCACCTGGGCGCCCCAATAAGACATTTGCCCCCACGGCAACAAGTAGCCGAAGAATGCCTCGGCCATGAGGCACAGAAAAATGCCGACACCGAATAACCATACCAGTTCACGGGGCTTGCGGTAGGAGCCATATAACAGCCCCCGCACCATATGCAAGTAGACGACGATAAAGAATGCTGATGCACCAGTGGAATGCATATAGCGCACCAGCCACCCCCAAGGCACGTCGCGCATAATATATTCGACTGAAGCGAACGCAAGATTAGCATCCGGCTTATAGTGCATCACCAGAAAAATGCCGGTGACAATCTGGATTACCAATACCAGCAAGGCAAGCGAGCCAAAGGCGTACCAGAAATTAAAATTTTTCGGCGCATAATACTCGGACAGATGCGCTTTCCAAGTTGAACTCAGGGGAAAGCGGGCATCAACCCAATTCAGAGCCTTGGCTGACATAGGCGCATTGGCTGGGAGTTTCTTCTCTTCAAATGCCATGATTACGCTTCGCCTTTCTCATCTTTACCAATGACCAGCTTGGTGTCGCCAAGATACATATGCGGGGGAACTTCGAGGTTGTCAGGAGCAGGCTTGTTCTTGTAAACGCGGCCGGCAAGGTCGAACGTAGAGCCATGGCACGGACACAAGAACCCACCAACCCAGTCATCTGGTAGCGACGGTTGCGCGCCTGGTTGCAACTTAGCGGTCGGAGAGCAGCCCAGATGCGAACAGATACCCACAGCGACGAGCAGATCCGGCTTGCGCGAGCGATATTCGTTACGCGCATATTCCGGGGTCAATTCTGCAGGATTGCGCTCGGACTGTGGATCCGCAACTTGCGAATCGGTTTTTTTCAGCGAATCGACCATTTCAGGAGAACGCTTCAGAATCCAAACCGGCTTGCCGCGCCATTCAACGGTCTTCATCTCTCCTGGCTGCATGCCCGAGATGTCCACCTCTACCGGAGCTCCAGCGGCTTTTGCTCGCTCGGACGGCTGGAAGGTGGACACAAAGGCCCCTGCTGTAGCCAAACCGGCCACTCCGCCCGCCGCGCACGTAGCGACGAGCAAGCCACGTCGACCGGAATCGACCTGCTTTTCGTTACTCATACCAACCCCAATCAGTGTAAATGCGAAATCTGCACAAAACTTCTAGCAACCTTAGATTATATCGGACAGCGCCTTTGATTTAAAGGAAATCCCTGTTGAAATCCCTCCTCACAAGGAACTTTTCCCGCATTTACAGAAGGCGCATTACAACCAGAAGAAATGAAAAGGCCTTTTCTGCAATAATTCCAGTAGAACCTAGGCTGACACTCTGCAGGAAAATAATGCTTTTTTGCCTTCCTCGTTAAAGGAGCCGGAAATGGGAATGCTTCAAGAATTTAAGACGTTTGCCATCAAAGGCAATGTTATCGACTTGGCTGTTGGCGTCATCATCGGCAGCGCCTTTGCAAAAATCGTTGATTCTCTGGTGCAGGACATCATTATGCCGATCATTGGCAAAATAGTCGGAGGACTGGATTTTTCCAATTATTATTTGCCGTTAAACAATCAGGGATCACACTTGCCCTTGATCGAAGCGAAAAAAGCCGGAGCCGTCTTTGCTTATGGCAGTTTTATTACCATTCTGCTGAACTTCATCATCTTGGCATTTATCATTTTTCAGATGGTACGCGCGATCAACAAGATGAAGAAAAAAGAAGAGAGCGCCCTCACCTCCACGCCAACGCCTGAGGACATTATTCTTTTACGAGAAATTCGTGACTCATTGAAAAAACAAAAGTAGTCAACTCTTGGTGCGTGGTTGTCCTAGCCGTAACAAACCGCGCCGATGCGCTTCAAACACGGCTTCGCCTCGCGAATGCACCGCAAGTTTGCCGTAAATATTCTTAATATGCGTTTGTACAGTGCCAACCGAGACTGATAACAGCTTGGCGACCTCACCATAGCTATCGCCCTGCGCAATCAAGTCGAGAATTGCTGCTTCCCGTTTAGTGAGGCTAGCCGCTGCAGCGTTTTGTGTGGTGGGAGGCGATTGTTTTTTGCCACCCCGCACCTTTGCCAGCACCATGCGTGCAATAGCAGGACTCATGGGGGCCCCTCCTGCACGCAAATCGAGCACCGCATGGGCCACATCTACCTTTCCGGCGTCCTTCAACACATAACCCGACGCTCCTGCCTCAATGCATGCCAGCACGCTGGCTTCATCACTGGACATGGTAACGACCATGATATCGGTATTCGGATGACTAACTGCACAAGCATGAATGATCTCGATACCTGAACCGTCAGGTAACCCAAGATCCGTCATTAACACATCAGGCGACATTGTTTCGAGCCAAACCAATGCCGGCTTGACACTATCGAATGCCGCTAGCAGTTTCAACCTGGGCTCCATCTCTATAGCCAAGCATAAGGTTCTGCGCGTTACGGCATCATCCTCGACAATTAGTACTCCGACCGCATCACACGATGTTTCATCCAACATAATTCAATCCTCGCCTGCCGTAATCATACCCGCCTCATGATATCGGGAATTTAACGAACTATCGGTTTATCGTCAGACGGGATTATTCACATCAATAAAACTGTGCTGAATGGCAAACCGTTTTGCCAAGTGCGCACCGAGTGCCTGCACACCGTAACGTTCGGTCGCATGATGACCACACGCAAGGTAAGCCACACCGGCTTCGCGCGCAAGATGCACGGTCGGCTCGGAAATTTCTCCGCTCAGGTATACGCTCGCACCGGCCGTAATTGCATCAGCCAGCATATTATGTGCTGCACCGGTACACCACCCCACCCGCTTCAAGATTTGTGCAGCGTCCCCAACGACCAAGGGAGAGCGGCCGAGTCGCGTTTCTATCAGTCGAGCGAGGTCACCGACTGTTTGAATATGTGCGTCGGTCAAGACGCCTAACCACCCGATATCATTCTCGCCGAAGTGTCCATCTGCAGTTAATCCCAGCACTCGAGCGAATTGTGCGTTGTTACCAAAATCAGGGTGCATGTCGAGCGGCAAATGGTATGCAAACAGATTAATGTCATGCGCAAGCAGTAACTTTAGGCGTTTGTGCTTGGGGCCGATCACGCGAGCGTCCTCACCGCGCCAGAAATAACCATGGTGTACGAGAATAGCATCGGCGCCGGCATCCACAGCCGCCTCAATCAAAGCCAGACTTGCAGTAACACCGGTGATCAATTTTTTGATTCCCGGTCGCCCCTCCACCTGCAGCCCATTTGGGCAATAATCGCGAAAACGGTTAATATCGAGCGCTTGCTCTAGATATTCTGCAAAATTGTCCCTATTTATCGTTCCACTGCCCATTTTCCCTGCCTCATTATGCGACGTCTCTGGCTTCTGTTTGCCCAAACCGTAACAATCGGCTTGGCAATTTGGTTCATTGTAGCGAGCTTGAAGCCTCAGTGGGCGGGCAGCCTGACTGACGGTCCGCGCATCTCTTCTCTTACATCCGCCCCTGTGCCGATGATCGAGGCACCACGCGATACGCCGCCCGCGCAAGGCTCGTATCGCGATGCCTCCAAGCGAGCAATGCCAGCGGTGGTTAATATTTTCACCACCAAAGGAGCGCGCCAGCCGAACACGCCTTTCATGGAAGACCCTTTATTTCGTCGCTTTTTCGGCGACCAGCAGGAGGAGCGGCAATTCAGCTTGGGATCCGGCGTAATGGTCAGCCCAGAAGGCTATGTGCTGACGAATAACCATGTGATCGAAACTGCAGATGAAATTGAAGTTGCGTTAGCGGATGGACGCAAGGCCGTTGCCAAAGTGGTTGGCACCGATCCGGAAACCGATTTGGCAGTGGTGAAAATCAATCTGCAGAACCTGCCGGCGATTACCTTGGGCCATGTCGAACAAGCCAAGGTCGGCGATGTCGTACTGGCTATCGGCAATCCATTCGGCGTCGGGCAGACCGTCACAATGGGCATTATTTCAGCGTTAGGCCGCAATCATCTCGGGATCAATACCTTCGAAAATTTCATCCAGACCGATGCAGCAATCAATCCAGGTAATTCTGGAGGCGCCCTGATTGATGTGAACGGCAACCTGCTCGGCATCAACACCGCAATTTATTCACGTAGCGGCGGCTCGCTCGGTATTGGTTTCGCGATTCCGGTCACAACCGTGAAAACAGTCATGGAATCCATCATCAATACCGGCCAGGTAGTGCGCGGCTGGATTGGAGTTGAGCCGCAAGACATCACACCCGAACTGGCGGAAAGCTTCGGACTGAATCGGAAGTCCGGTGCAATTATCGCCGGCGTACTGAAGGGAGGCCCAGCGGACAAGGCTGGCATACGGCCTGGCGATATCCTGGTTGCAGTCGAAGGCAAACCGGTCAGTGACACCACAGACATGTTGAATCTGATTGCACAACTAACCCCGGGCAATCGGGCCAACATGACAGTTTTACGAAAAAATCAGGAAGCCCCGGTGGAGGTTGTGGTCGGCAAACGCCCGCAGCCGCTACGCGAGGTACAGGAATGATTTTCTGGTAGGACGATGCCGTCATGCATATCCGCGATCTGATCCAGTTTCTGGCCGAGTTATCGGAAAACAATAACCGCGCTTGGTTCGTGATGAACAAACCACGCTATGACATCCTGCGCGCAGAATTCCTGGATTTGGTGACCCGACTGATTGCAGATGTTGCCAAGTTCGACCCTGCAATCACCAGTTGCAATCCCAAAAAGGCGTTGTTTCGCATTAATCGCGATATGCGATTTTCGCGCGATAAAAGCCCTTACAAGACCCACTTTTCGGCCTCCCTTACCGCCAGCGGGTTAAAGAAACCTAGCCAAGGTGGCGGACCAGCGTATTATTTCCATATCGATGCCGGTGGCAGCTTACTGGTAGCTGGCGGCGAATACATGCCACCCCCAAGCCGCTTGCTCGCAATTCGCCAGCACGTGATTGCCGATGCAGTCGGCTTCAGTAAGATACTGAAAAACAAGAAATTGAAAGAGAGTTTCGGCGGCTTGCAGGAGGAAGGCAAGCTGACGCGTCCACCGAGAGGTTTTGATATCAATGCACCGCACATCGAATACATCAAGCTGAAAAGCTTTATCGTGTGGAATGAGACAAACCTGAAAAAGAAAATCCCCGTAGACATTACGCAAGAAATCGTCACCGGATTCAAGAATGCGTACCCACTGGTGACTTGGCTGCGGCAAGCCGAAGAATAAGCATCAAGTCGTCTCTTCCGGTGCTTGCGTCACGCGGGCAAACAATGGCGCCACAAGCAAACCTACTTCATATAGCAAACATAGAGGTAAAGCCAACATCAACTGGCTTACTACGTCCGGGGGCGTCACAACCGCCGCGATAATGAAAGCGCCGACGATCACATAAGGACGGATTTCCTTAAGTTTTTCGACCGAGACCAAGCCCATGCGCACTAGCACCA
Source organism: Noviherbaspirillum sp. (assembly GCA_035539595.1). GTDB lineage: Bacteria > Pseudomonadota > Gammaproteobacteria > Burkholderiales > Burkholderiaceae_D > Noviherbaspirillum. The sequence goes on along the minus strand of DATLIB010000267.1, from coordinate 19,265 downwards.
CCACCACGATCGGCACTTCGAAGGTCAAACCGAAGGCAATGAACATCGTCATCACGAAGCCAAAGTAACTTTCAATATCCGGTGCAACAGAAATCGATTTCGGCGCAAAATTATTGACGAACTGAAACACTGTGCCAAAGACAAAGTGATAGCAAAACGCAACGCCCAGCAGGAATAGGAGCGATGAGGAAATCACTAGTGGCGCGACCAATTTCTTCTCATGTGTGTACAGTCCCGGAGCAATAAATGCCCATGCTTGATAGAGCACGACCGGCAGCGCTACCATGAAGGCAAGCAGCAGCGTCACCTTGACAGGGATAAGGAATGGCGTGATCACGCCAGTCGCAATCATCTTGCTGCCTGCAGGCAGTGCCAGCATCATCGGTTGCGCGAGCAAATCGTAGATGGCACCCGCCCACGGCATCAGGCACAGAAAAACCACAATGATCGCCAGCGAGGCTTTCATCACGCGATTTCGCAGTTCGACCAGGTGAGAGATGAAGGTTTCTCCCGTACCTGATGCGTTCGGATCGTCAGTCATTTAATAAAAGAAAACGGATGATTTGCGTGCTGTCCCGCTGGGTCGATACTTGGCAACGCGTGCCGCGCCGGAAATCACGCGCGTCTTGTGGCCGCTTTGTTTTTTGTACCAAGAGGGGATGGCGGAAGTCCGGGCGAGTTTCTTTTTCCGGAAATCCTTGGCCTTGCGCGTTATCTGCTCTGGCGCTGGCGGTTCCAGCAAGGAATCGGAAAATGTCGCTTGCATGCCTTGCTCAAGTTCGGAAACATTCTGTGCAATGCTTTGCTCGACACTACTGGCCGCTTCCTGCATGTCCTTTTGCATCTTGCGCAGCTCTTCGAACTCGATCTCGCGACTGACTTCGGACTTCACCTCGTTGATATAGCGCTGTGCACGACCAAACAAGGTCCCCGCCATACGCGCCACTTTAGGCAAGCGTTCAGGGCCGATGACGACAAGTGCGACAACACCAATCAGCGCAAGTTTGGAAAGGCCAAGATCAATCATGGCAAGGGATTTGCAAGGGACGAAGGCGAGCTGCCTTGCAACAGGTCTCGCACAATCGTTTATGACTTTGCATTAATTGTTTTTTTCTTTTGCATCGACATCGATGGTGGACTTGTCTGCCGGGGCAATGGGTTTATCTTCTTCCCCCTTGATACCGTCCTTGAAACCCTTCACGGCTTTGCCGAGGTCGGCTCCCATATTGCCAAGCTTCTTCGTGCCGAATACCAACAGAATGACAACCAGCACAATCAGCCAGTGCCAAATACTAAATGAACCCATTACATTCTCCTAGGCGGACGCAAGCGCCCTGAAAATCAACAACGACTGTGCCGCTCACCGGTGACCGCGCCAAGGGTGTGGCCCGCCAATGACGTGCAAATGCAGATGGTACACTTCCTGTCCGCCATCCGGCCCTGTATTGAACAGTGTTTTGAAACCGCCCACATTACTACTGTCGCCATTCACAGAATAGCCGCAACCCTGCTCCTGTGCCAGCTTCGGCGCCAGTAGCAGCATTTTCCCTAGCAACGCAGCGTGACTTTCATCGCACTCAGACAGTGCCGCAATATGCTGTTTTGGGACAATTAAAAAATGCACAGGTGCAGCTGGATTGATGTCATGGAATGCCATCAACTCGTCGTCTTCGTACACTGTTTTTGATGGAATTTGCTTAGCGGCGATCTTGCAGAAAATGCAGTCAGTCATGAATATCCTCAATCAAGCACTATTTTTCATTGCGTTCGCGCTCGCTCAGTTTGCGATTCGCCTTTTCTTCAATGCCGGAAAGCCCCTCGCGTCGTGCCAGCTCATCCAATACATCTTGCGGCGTCAGGTTGAATTGCGCCAGCATGATCATCGAATGAAACCATAAGTCAGCGCATTCGTAGAGTACCTTTGATTTGTCACCGCCGGCACGCACGTCTTTGGCTGCCATCACGGTTTCCGTCGCCTCTTCTCCGATTTTTTTCAGAATCGCATCATCCCCCTTGGAGAAAAGGCGGGCGATATAGGATTTATCGGGATCGCCACCATTGGCGAGTTTGCGCGATTCAATCACCGCAGCCAAGCGCTTCAGCGTTTCACTCATAGTGTAAGGACGGCGAATCTGAACATGCGATTCGCCTGGCTCTCATGTAGGTTGGGGCGACTCGCATACGGCAAGCGTGACCCTGAACATCTATTTATAAATACTTTCCGGGTTTTTCAATACCGGATCGACACTCTTCCAATCGCCATTTTCGGCATTGCCGTCGAACCGCTGGAAAAAACAGGAATGGCGGCCGGTATGGCAGGCAATGCGGCCTGCCTGCTCCACCTTCAACAGCACCACGTCTTCATCGCAATCGAGACGGATTTCATGCACTTTCTGGATGTGGCCAGATTCTTCTCCCTTGTGCCACAACTTCTTGCGTGAACGACTCCAGTACACGGCCTGTCCCAGCTCGACCGTCTTGGCCAAGGCCTCACGGTTCATCCAGGCAAACATTAGCACATCATTGGAGCCGATTTCCTGGGCGATGACCGGCACCAAGCCGCTTTCATCCCATTTCACCTTGTCCAGCCATGTTATCTGCGCATTCATGCCAGCCTCATGGGAATGCCTTGCCCAGCCATGAAACGCTTGGCTTCCTGTACTGTGTGCTGTCCATAGTGGAAAATGCTGGCGGCCAGCACCGCATCCGCCTTGCCGAGTTTGATACCATCCGCAAGATCTTCCAGGCCGCCAACACCGCCGGACGCGATTACCGGGATCGACACCGCATCGGATACCGCGCGCGTCAACGCCAAGTCGAAACCACTCTTGGTTCCGTCACGGTCCATGCTGGTTAGCAGCACTTCACCGACGCCAAGGCTTTCCATCTTTTTCGCCCACGCGATCACGTCCAGTCCGGTCGCTTTGCGGCCGCCATGTGTGAAGACTTCCCACGTGCCTTCGCCGGTTTTTTTGGCATCGATCGCCACCACAATGCATTGCGAACCGTATTTTTGTGCAGCGTCCGCCACCATTTGCGGATTGGCCACCGCGGTACTATTAATACTGATCTTGTCGGCGCCGGCATTGAGCAGGCGACGCACGTCATCGACCGTGCGCACGCCTCCGCCCACCGTCAGTGGGATGAATACCTGCGATGCCACCGCTTCGATGATGTGGAGAATCAAGTCGCGACCGTCGGACGTGGCAGTAATGTCGAGGAAAGTCAGCTCGTCTGCGCCTTGCTCGTCATAACGGCGAGCAATCTCGACCGGATCGCCTGCATCGCGCAGCTCGACGAAATTGACCCCCTTGACGACGCGACCAGCAGTCACATCAAGACAAGGGATGATACGTTTTGCCAAGGTCATGCTTACTCTTCTTCCGCCTCTTCCAAGCCGCTCAGTACATCGGCGCGCTGCTGCGCAGAGCGCAGGTCAAGCGTGCCCTCGTAAATTGACCGGCCGCAGATCACGCCTTCAATGCCTTCATCCTGTACTGCGCACAACGCTTCCACGTCCTTGATGTTGTGCACGCCGCCGGAGGCAATCACCGGGATAGTCATGCTCTGCGCCAGTTTGACCGTGGCATCGATATTCACTCCGCCCATCATGCCGTCCCGGCCGATATCGGTATAGACGATCGCTTCACAGCCATAGTCCTCGAATTTTTTCGCGAGATCGATTACTTCATGGCCGGACAGCTTGCTCCATCCGTCGGTCGCGACCTTGCCATCCTTGGCATCCAGGCCAACAATGATCTGTCCCGGAAAGGCGCTGCACGCGTCATGCAGAAAACCCGGGTTCTTCACTGCGGCAGTACCGATGATGATGTAGGAAAGACCATCGTCGAGATAGCGTTCGATGGTATCGAGATCACGGATGCCGCCGCCAAGCTGGATCGGGATTTCATCGGTATCGTTCTCCAGCGCGAAAGTGCGCACCGCCTGGATGATCGCTTTCACCGCCGGCTCATTCTTGGGCTTGCCGGCAAATGCGCCGTTCAAATCGACCAAATGCAGGCGTCGCGCGCCCTGTGCCAGCCAATGTCGCGCCATCTGCGCGGGATCTTCGGAAAACACGGTGGCTTGGTCCATATCGCCTTGTTTCAGGCGTACGCAATGACCGTCCTTGAGGTCGATGGCAGGTATGAGCAGCATGGCTACATTAAGAGAGGGATGAGGGTTAATAAAAAGTGAAACAACGAAGGTCCGACTATGGATTCCAGTGCACAAAATTTTTATACAGTTGCAGACCGGCTGCGGCACTCTTTTCCGGATGAAACTGGGTGGCGAATATATTATCTCTTGCTACTGCGCACGCAAACGCTGCACCATAGACAGTTTCCCCTACCGTGTGGTTTGGATCGGCGGGCAATGCGTAATAACTGTGCACAAAATAGAAGTAACTGTTATCAACTATGCCACTCCATAGCGGATGGGACCTCGTTTGCTGTACACGGTTCCAGCCCATCTGCGGCACCTTGAAGCGCGAGCCGTCTTCCTGTTGTTGCCCCTCAAGCTGGAAACGAACTACTTTACCTGGCAGCAAACCGATACCTGGAGTATCGCCTTCCTCGCTCCAGTCGAACAGCAACTGCTCGCCCACACATACACCAAATAAAGGCTTGCTACGCGACGATTCAATGACCGCCTCCTGCAAACCTGATTCGCGCAGGCAGCGCATGCAATCGGGCATCGCCCCCTGCCCGGGCAGCACCAGCCGATCAGCCGATTTGATATCCGACAATTCGCCGGAAATGCGCACATCCGCTTCCGGCGCGACATGGCGCAGCGCCTGCGCCACCGACCGCAGGTTGCCCATCCCGTAATCCACTACAACGATCTTGTTCATGTCAAAAAAAGAAATCGCAGCACACAATGCGGCTACGGTTACAGGCTGCCTTTTGTCGAAGGAATCATCCCCGTGGCACGCGGATCAAGCTCCGCTGCCATACGCAATGCACGGCCGAATGCCTTGAACACAGTTTCACATTGATGATGGGCGTTGTCGCCACGCAGATTATCAATGTGCAAAGTGACCAATGCGTGATTAACGAATCCCTGGAAAAACTCGTGCGTAAGATCAACGTCGAAAGCACCGATCATCGCACGCTTGAACGGCACATGAAACTCCAGTCCCGGGCGCCCGGAAAAATCGACGACAACGCGTGATAGCGCCTCGTCCAGCGGTACATAGGCATGGCCGTAGCGACGAACGCCCTTCTTGTCGCCGATCGCCTTGGCAAACGCCTGACCGAGAGTGATGCCGACGTCTTCCACGGTGTGATGGGCGTCGATGTGCAAATCCCCTTTGGCTTCAATATCGAGGTCAATCAAACCATGCCGGGCAATTTGATCGAGCATGTGGTCGAGGAACGGCACGCCGGTATTGAGCTTTTGCTGACCGGTACCGTCGAGGTTAATCACGACGCGAATTTGCGTCTCATTGGTATGACGAGTGACCTCGGCAATGCGGGACGTAGACATGTTCAGGTGAGTCAAATAGTTATGAAGCAAGCGATGCCTTCAAAGCATCGAAAAATAGGCGGTTCTCTTCCGGTGTGCTAACGGTAACTCGCAGACAGTTTTCCAGTAATGGGTGCATTTTACCGGCATTTTTGACCAACACCTTACGCTCCAGCATTGCTGAAATAACAGCATCCGTGCTGATTTTTTCTTTATCCAGTCGAATCAACAGAAAATTCGCTGCCGAGGGAAAAACCTCGACGGACGGCAAGGAGGCCAATTCAGCGGATAGCTTTGCGCGTTCGTCGCGCAAAAGCGCAGCCTGTGCGTCCAGCACTTCAACATGATCCAGGACGAACTCCGCAGCTGCCTGGGTGAGTACATTCACATTGTAGGGGGGGCGCACCTTGTCGAACTCCGCCAGCAAGGTCGGACTCGCCGCCATGTAGCCAAGGCGAATCCCGGCTAGGCCGAGCTTGGATACGGTACGCATCACGACAAGGTTGTCGAATTCCGCAAGGCGCGGCATGAAGCTGGTTTGTGCGAACGGTTGATACGCCTCGTCGACCACCACAATACCCGCATCGCCCACGGCCCGAATGATCGCAACCATGTCGTCGACATCGAATAGATTGCCGGTCGGATTATTGGGATAAGCCAGGTAGGTAATGGCAGGTTTATGCTGGGCAATTGCCGCCAGCATCGCAGCCCTGTCCAACGAAAGATCCTGGGTAAGCGGCACGCCGATGAATTCCTGGCCGGCCAGTTTGGCCGACATGGCGTACATCACAAAGCCAGGCGTCGGCGCCAATACCTTGGCGCCCGGCGTGGCGCAGGCGACCGATACGAGAGTGATCAATTCGTCCGAACCGTTACCGAGCAGAACATCGTATCCGTCCGGGACGCCGAGTCTGCTACGGATTTTTTCTTTCAAGGTAGCGTAGGACGGCACCGGATAGCGGTTCAAGGCAACGTCGGCCAGCCGCGCCCCGAGTTCCGCACGCAAGCCTGGCGGCAGCGTGTATGGGTTTTCCATTGCATCGAGCTTGATGAAACCGCTGGCATCGGCGACATGGTAGGCGGCAAGCGCGCGCACTTCAGGGCGGATAATGTTTTCGATCAGGGACATAATCTTTACTTTTATGCGGCGGCCGGCTTATCCAGTTCCGCGAGACGATTCTCAATCAATTCGCAATACTCGGGATTCAACTCGAATCCAACGAAATTACGTCCGCAACGTCTTGCCGCCACGGCTGTCGTGCCACTCCCCATGAAGGGGTCCAGCACAGTGCCGCCGGGCGGGCAAGACGCTTTCAGCATACGCTCGACGATTTCCAGCGGTTTTTGCGTCGGATGATCGGCCCGCTCACGGTGTTCACGATGCAGGCGTGACACACTCCACACATCCTTGGGGTTGTATCCGATTTCCAGCCACTTGGCACCAAGGAAGATCGAGCGCGAGCGGGCTTTCTTGGTTTCGGCATCGTACGGGATGCGTACGGCATCCAAGTCGAAATAATAATCCTTGGCGTTCACGAAAAAGCCGATCGTGTCATGCACGGATGAGAACTTGCGGATGCTGCCGCCCATTGATGGCACCCGGCGATCCCAGATGATTTCGTTGACCATCGTCATGCGCTTTTTCAGCATCACGAAAATTTCCGGCGAGTAGCGCCAAGTCAGGAAAATGTACAGACTGCCATTCGCCTTCAATTTGGGCAGTGCGGCATCGATCCATTGCTCTGTCCACTGCAGGTAGGCATCGGCATCCAGCTTATCCGAATCGTTGCCGTAGTCCTTACCGAGCCCATAAGGCGGATCGGCGATCACGAGATCGATGCTCCCGTCGGGAATGCGCGCAAAGCCCTGTAGCGCGTTCTCGCAATAAACGCGATTTAGCCATGTACCCATTTAATGGTGCTGCGTCAGGAGGGTGGTGGCGGTGAATTTCATGGAAGGCGATACTCCGCCGAGCGCGCATGCCCCTGCAACCCTTCACCATACGCGAGTTCCGCGGCCACTTTACCGAGCGTCTGGGCTCCGGCTTCGCTCACATGAATGATGCTCGACCGTTTCTGGAAATCGTATACGCCGAGCGGCGAAGAAAAGCGCGCGGTGCGCGACGTCGGCAGCACATGGTTCGGTCCGGCGCAATAGTCGCCCAGCGCTTCGGAAGAAAAACGGCCAAGAAACATAGCGCCGGCGTGACGAATCTTATCCGCCCATTGCTGCGGGTTCGCGGTGGAGATTTCCAGATGTTCGGCGGCGATCATGTTAGCGATCTCGCATGCCTCGTCCATGTCACGCACTTTGACCAAGGCTCCCCGATTGGCCAGTGAGGTGCGAATGACATCCTTGCGCGGCATGGTATCGAGTTGCCGGTTGATGCTGGCTTCGACTTGCTCAATATAAGCAGCGTCCGGACAGACCAGGATCGACTGCGCCAGCTCGTCATGTTCGGCTTGCGAAAACAAGTCCATCGCAATCCAATCCGGGTCGGTGCTGCCATCACAAAGCACCAGGATTTCAGACGGTCCGGCAATCATGTCGATGCCGACGATGCCGAATACGCGGCGCTTGGCGGCGGCGACATAGGCATTGCCGGGACCGACAATCTTGTCGACCTGAGGAATGGTCGCAGTGCCGAAGGCCAACGCGCCAACAGCCTGCGCACCGCCGATGGTAAATACCCGGTCAACGCCAGCGATGGCGGCGGCAGCGAGCACCAATTCGTTCTTCACGCCGTTCGGCGTCGGCACCACCATGATGACTTCCTGCACGCCGGCCACCTTGGCCGGGATGGCATTCATCAGCACAGATGATGGATACGCAGCTTTTCCGCCCGGGACGTAAATGCCGACGCGGTCGAGCGGTGTGACTTTCTGGCCCAGCACGGTGCCGTCGGCTTCGGCATAGGTGAAGCCATCACCACCAATTTCCGCCTTCTGGCGCACGTGATATGCGCGCACGCGTTCGGCGGCGGTCTGTAATGCGGCGCGGCGTTGCGGCGACAGACTATCCAGTGCTGCGCGTAATTCATCCGGCCCAATTTCCAGACTGGCGACAGTACTGGCATCGAGCTTGTCGAAGCGCTTGGTGTAGTCGATCACTGCCGCATCGCCACGGATTTTTACCTCAGCAAGGATTTGCGCAGCGGCGCTATCGATTGCCGCGTCCTCGCTCGCTTCAAAGGCGAGCACAGCCGATAGCTGCGTATGGAAGTCTTGCTCGGTCGAATCGAGTTTGCGAATCTTGAGCGTCATGCGGCGGCCCCGGCTGTCGATGCTTTTTCAAATGCGTCCAGAATCGGCTGCAAGCGTTCGCGTTTCAATTTCAACGCCGCCTGGTTCACTACCAAACGCGATGAAATTTCCATAATGTGCTCCACCTCAACCAGATTATTCGCCCGCAATGTGCTACCGGTGCTGACAAGATCAACGATGGCGTCCGATAAGCCCACCAGTGGCCCCAACTCCATCGAGCCGTACAGCTTGATCAGATCGACGTGTACACCTTTCGCAGCGAAATGCTCGCGCGCGCAACCAACGTATTTGGTAACGACACGCAGACGTGCACCTTGTCGGACCGCATTGGCGTAGTCGAAACCGGCAGGCACGGCCACCGACAGACGGCATTTGGCAATATTCAGATCAATCGGCTGGTACAAGCCCTCGCCGCCATGTTCAAGAAGAACGTCCTTGCCGGCCACGCCGAAATCGGCGGCGCCATATTGCACATAAGTCGGCACGTCGGACGCCCGCACGATGATCACGCGCACCGCAGGGTCATTGGTCGCCAAAATCAGCTTGCGCGATTTTTCAGGATCCTCGGTAACGGTGATACCTGCCGCCCGTAGCAGCGGCAGTGTCTCTTCAAAAATGCGTCCCTTGGACAGCGCGAGCGTCAGTTGCTGGGGCATTATTTCACTCTCTGGATATCGGCGCCGACGGCGGTCAGCTTCACTTCCATGCGATCGTAGCCACGGTCCAGATGATAGATGCGCTCGATGGTCGTCTGCCCTTGTGCCGCCAACGCGGCAATCACCAGCGATGCCGAGGCGCGCAGGTCGGTTGCCATCACCGGTGCGCCGACCAGCTTATCTACCCCTTGCACGATCGCGGTATGGCCGTCGATATCGATCGCTGCACCCAAGCGGTTCAGCTCCTGCACATGCATGAACCGGTTCTCGAAGATGGTTTCAGTGACACGGCTGCTGCCATCGGCGATGCAGTTCAGCGCCAGGAATTGCGCCTGCATGTCGGTCGGGAAACCCGGATACTCCGTGGTACGGAAGTTGATTGCTTTCGGCCGTGCAGCCATCTGCACGCGAATCCAGTCAGCGCCACCGGTCAGGATGGCGCCGGCTTCGCGCAACTTGTCGAGCGCGACATCGAGAATGTCGCTGCGGGTATTTTTCAACGTAACATCGCCTCCGGCTGCAACAACCGCGCACAGAAAGGTACCTGTTTCAATGCGGTCCGCGATCACGGTATGCGTTGCACCGTGCAACTTCTCAACGCCCTGAATCACCAAGCGGTCCGTGCCAATGCCGTCGATCTTTGCCCCCATTGACACTAGCAGGTTGGCAAGATCGGTGACTTCAGGTTCACGCGCCGCATTTTCGAGTACCGTTTCGCCGTCGGCCAACGTCGCTGCCATGAGCAGGTTTTCGGTGCCGGTAACGGTAATCATGTCAGTGACGATACGCGTGCCTTTCAGCTTCTTGGCCTTTGCGTGGATGTAGCCTGCTTCGATAGCGATGTCGGCACCCATCGCCTGCAAACCCTTGATGTGCTGATCGACAGGACGCGAGCCGATCGCGCATCCTCCCGGCAGCGACACCCTGGCTTCGCCGAAGCGTGCAAGCAGCGGCCCCAGCACCAGGATGGAAGCGCGCATGGTCTTCACCATCTCGTACGGCGCCTCCAGCTTGTCGACAGCATGGCCGCTGAGCGCCATGCGCTCGCCGTCCTGCTCGACGCGCAGCCCCATCTGCTGCAGCAGCTTGAGCATGGTATTCACATCCTGCAAATGCGGCACGTTAGATAACTGAATCGTGTCAGCGGTCAGCAGGCCTGCGCAAAGGATCGGCAGCGCCGCATTCTTGGCGCCGGAGATAGCGATATCGCCCGATAGGCGATTGCCGCCGGTAATAAGCAGTTTGTCCATTACGGTTGAAATTCTTCCGGAGTGAGAGTTTTCATCGACAGCGCGTGGATTTCTTCGCGCATGCGGTCGCCGAGCGCGGCATAGACAAGTTGATGTCGTTGAATCAAGCGCTTGCCGACAAAGGCAGCCGACACGATGACGGCATTGAAATGCTGACCGTCGCCTTCGACTTCCAAATGGGTGCAATCGAGGCCGGCAGCAATATAGGTTTTGACAAGCTCTGGAGTAGGTAACATGGTTTTGCTTTCTAGTGGCGCAGCTTGTAACCCGTTTTCAGGAGCCGGATAGCAAGACTTGCGAGCACCATGAAAAAGGCCGCAACGATCGTAAAACTGGTCGCCGGACTGACGTCGGACTGTCCGAAAAAACCGTAGCGGAAGCCGTCAATCATATAAAAAAACGGATTGAAGTGCGACACCGTCTGCCAGAAAGGCGGCAGCGAGTGGATGGAATAAAACACGCCCGACAGGAAGGTTGCCGGCATGATCAGGAAATTCTGGAAAGCAGCCAGTTGATCGAATTTTTCCGCCCAGATGCCGGCGATCAAACCCATCGTGCCGAGTATTGCTGCTCCAAGCAACGCAAAAATTGCAATCCACCAAGGCGCAGCAAATGACAATTCGGCAAACCATGCAGTGACGAGAAAAACACCGGCACCAACCATCAGGCCGCGAACCACCGAAGCGAGCACATATGCGCCGAACAATTCCCAATGCGACAGCGGGGGCAGCAGAACGAAGACCAGATTGCCGGTGATTTTCGACTGAATCAAGGACGAAGAACTATTGGCGAATGCGTTCTGCAGCACGCTCATCATCACCAGCCCGGGAATCAGGAAAGCGGTATAGCGCACGTCCGGATATACCTGCACATGCGCTTCCAGCACATGACCGAAGATCAGCAGGTATAGCATGGCGGTGAGGATGGGCGCAGTGATGGTTTGCGTCGCGACCTTCCAGAAGCGCAGTACTTCCTTGTGGAAAAGGGTTGTGAAGCCGATCATTTTTCCCCTTCCATGATCTGGATGAACACATCTTCCAGATCGGCTTGCTGCAGCTGCATGTCCTCGATCACCGCACCAGCTTGCCGCAAGCTGGCCAGAATCGGCTCGACATCGGTATATTCCGTGACACGCAAGGTATATTTATTGCCAGATACCAACTCGTCCGGATGCGACACCAGCGCCTTGAGTCCCTCCGGCAGACTTCCTTTAGCCAGGCGCACCACGAGTTGCGAGCCTGAAATACGTTTGATGAGTGCCGAGGTCGAATCGAGCGCCACCACTTTGCCGCTCTTGAGCATGGCAATGCGGTTGCACAGCGCCTGCGCCTCTTCCAGATAGTGCGTGGTGAGCACGATCGTATGCCCTTCGCGATTCAGGCGAGAGATGAACTTCCACAACGTCTGCCGTAATTCGACATCGACGCCAGCGGTCGGCTCGTCCAACACAATCACCGGCGGCTTGTGCACCAGCGCTTGCGCGACCAGCACACGTCGCTTCATCCCTCCGGATAGCGCACGCGTATTGGTGTCAGCCTTGTTCGTCAGGTCGAGGTTGGCCATCACCTCGTCGATCCACTTGTCATTGTTTTTCAGGCCAAAATAGCCGGATTGCATGCGCAAGGTTTCACGTACGGTAAAGAAAGGATCGAACACCAATTCTTGCGGCACCACGCCAAGGCGTCTGCGTGCTTCCCGATAGTCGCGTACAACGTCATGCCCATGAATAGCCACGCTTCCCGCATCGGCACGACTAAGGCCGGCGATGATCGAGATCAGCGTCGTCTTGCCTGCGCCATTCGGCCCGAGCAAGCCGAAGAACTCGCCCGACTCGACGGCTAGCGAAACACCACCAAGCGCTTGCAGCGACTTGTAGCGCTTTTCAACATTGACAATTTGGAGAGCAGCCATGGTGGCTTGATATATGTAGGAAGGAAACCGACTTTCGCATTGCTGACGATACGAAGCATTAGCGAAACGTTTGATTATATTGGATTTCCCAACGGGAAGCCGGGACGAAACGGACCGCTAACGGTCAATGTCGAGGAAGGCTGTGAGGCGCCTCGGGGGCAATCTGCAGGAGTGCGCCCACATCATATAGATGCACGAGGCTTTGCAGATTGGCCGGAAGATTGGTGAAAACGATGGATTTTCCACCGGCTTGAGCGGCGCGTTGCCAAGCAAGCAAAATAGCAACGGCGGCCGAATCGACCACTGTTACTGCCGCCAAATCGAAGCCTGGCTGCCCTTCTGCAATGGCGCGCAACCCTGCCTCCAGCACGGCGCGCGCGTTCTCGACAGTCAAGGTGTGGGCTGGCTGATACATGGCGTGTCAGGATTTGACGGTTTTCGCCGCGCTGGCTGCAAGCCGCTTGTTACGGTCAGATAGTGTCTTGATCAAGCCGTCAATACCTCCTTTGCCGATCTCGGCTGCAAAATTGCCCTTGTAGGTTTCCACCAACCAAGCACCGAGGACATTGACGTCATAAATTTTCCAGCCGGAAGGCGTCTTTTGAACGCGGTAGTTCAACTGGATCGGGTCGCCCCCCCGCGGCTGCAGGACTTGTGAACGGACCTCGACTTCCTCGTCGGACGGATCGGCGCGTAAGGGCTTAAACTCCAACCGTTGATCCTTTACCTGCGAAATAGCCCCAGAATAGGTATATATCAGTAGCGCGCGGAATTCATTGGTCAATTGCTTCTGCTGTTCGGGCGTTGCCTGTCGCCAGAAACGGCCTGCCGCCAATGCAGTCATCCGTTGAAAATCGACGTACGGCAGGATTTTTGTCTCGACCAACTCGAGAATTTTCTTCTGATTGCCAGCCTGGATATCCTTGTCGCTCCTTGCAGTTTCCAGAACGTCTTGACTGATACGCTTGATCAACACATCTGGCGCCTCTTGGGCAGCGGCCGGCACAAACGCCAAGGCAACGCCGAAGATACCCAAAATGGCCAACAATTTCTTAAATACTTTCATATCTTCCTGAACTAAGATGCAGGGCTTCTGCCCGCCCTGCCTGAGGCATTACATAGAACTGGCAATAGAACTGACAAGCGTCGGTTATTTTGTCTCGACCGCAACAGCGGTGGCAGACGTTACAGGAGTGCCATTTCGTTCCATTTCGACAACCGAGTGCACGCGTGGTTCCTGTGGCGTTACGAATTCGACATCTCCCGCTTCCGGGCTTGGCTTGAGGAGGAAGGCTTTCTCTTCCTTGGTCAATGTCGGACCGACATCATCCTCATACCTCGAACTCGGGGGGTCGCCGTCATACACTTTACTTTGGCGCCGCTGCATATAGGCATCGCGCACGAACGCGTAACGGTCTAGGGCGGCATCTTCGATCAGATTAGAGGCATCCAACACGCTCGCGCGCAGGTCAACGAGACGTACGACCGATCCTGCGTTGCGCCAGTGAACCGGATCGTAATAGCTCCAAAGGTCGCCATAGAAGTCGAGCGGCTTAGCGAACGTGTCGCGCACAGTGGATGCACCCAAGACTGGCAATACGACATACGGGCCGGATTTAACGCCCCATTTTCCCAAGGTCTGACCGAAGTCTTCGTTGTGCTTTGGAAGACCTGCTTCAGAACCGATGTCGAGTACGCCTCCTAGTCCCATGGTGGTATTCACTGTGACGCGCATGACGTCAGACATGCCATCGGCGAACTTGCCTTGCAAAAAATTGTTTGCTGCAGTCCAGACGTCCCCCAAGTTACCAAAGAAGTTGCCTACTCCGGTCCGCATGAAACTGGGCAAGTTACTATATGCTTCGGCCGCCGGCTTCACGGCGGCCTGATCCAGCGCGTCATTGAAATTGAACATGGCGCGGTTAAAATTTTCGAAGGGATCTTTTGGATTTGTCGCGGCACAACCGCTCAAGGCGAACATAATCGACAACACCGTGATTCGTACATAACAACGCATTTTATTAATCGCTTTCCTTGCCTTCGGCGGCCTTGCTATAAAGGAACTGACTAATCAGATTCTCCAGCACCACTGCCGATTGGGTCATCTTGATGCGGTCGCCCGCGGCCAAATTATTAGTGTCTCCGCCCGCCTCCAGCCCGACATATTGTTCTCCCAGCAAGCCAGAGGTCAGGATTTTTGCCGAGCTGTCCTTGGGAAATTTATAAGTATCTTCCAGCTGCAGAGTCACAATCGCTTGGTACGTTTTATCGTCGAAGCGGATGTCTGCCACACGTCCGACCACTACGCCGGCACTTTTGACCGGCGCGCGCGGCTTCAAGCCACCGATGTTGTCGAATCTGGTAATTACAGGGTACGTTGGCGCAAACGACAACGAACTCATGTTACCTACTTTCATTGCCAGAAAAAACAGGGCCGCCGCGCCCAACAGGACGAACAGGCCAACCCATAAGTCTAACGATTTCTGCTGCATAATCGAATACCTTAAATATAGGATGCGGCACCTTTGTGCGGCCCCCGAACCAGAAAAATTTGTCGCGTGAACTTCTTTGGTGGTGCCGGCAACAATGCGCGCTTCAGTTGAACATTAGCGCCGTCAGCAAGAAGTCAAGCCACAGCACAGTGAGCGACGCAATCACCACAGTACGGGTTGTTGCCCGAGCCACGCCCTCGGGGGTCGGCTGCGCCTCGTAGCCTTGGAAGAGCGCGATAAAGCTCACCGCGAAACCGAATACCACGCTCTTGATTACGCCATTGGCGACGTCCTTCCAGACGTCAACCCCCGCCTGCATTTGCGACCAAAAAGCGCCTTCATCCACGCCAATCAATTGCACGCCGACGATATAACCGCCCAATACGCCGACGGCGCTAAAAATCGCTGCCAGCACCGGCATCGCGATCACCCCGGCCCAAAAGCGTGGCGCAATGACACGCTGCAAAGGGTTTACCGCCATCATCTCCATCGCCGCCAATTGTTCGCCGGCTTTCATTAGCCCGATTTCCGCCGTCAGGGAGGTACCGGCACGGCCGGCAAACAGCAAGGCGGTCACTACGGGGCCAAGCTCTCGGGTCAACGACAACGCCACCAGCAGGCCCAATGCCTGTTCAGAACCATATTTGTTCAACGTGTAATAACCTTGCAAACCGAGAACAAAACCGACAAACAATCCAGACACTGCGATGATCACCAGCGAATAGTTGCCGATGAAATGAATCTGGTCGGTTACCAGTCGTGGCCTGCGCAATAGGCTGCCAGAGGCGTATAGCACGGCAAAAAAAGTGCGGGTGGCAAAACCGATGTTCATGACGGCTTCCCGCACCCAGCGTCCCAGCGACGACACGAGAATCAGGCTCATGGTTGCGCCCCCAAGTGCAAGTCTTCCGCCAGCGACCGCCCCGGATAATGGAATGGCACAGGACCATCCGCCTGGGCGTGCACGAATTGCATTACATAGGGATCGGTTGAGGCCTGCATCTGTTGCGGTGTACCGTGTGCGACGATTTTTCCTTGCGACAGAAAGTATACGTAGTCGGCGATGTGGAAAGTTTCATGCACGTCGTGCGACACCACGATCGAGGTCGAACCCAGCGCGTCGTTCAGACGACGGATGAGATTGGCGGTCACGCCCATGGAAATCGGATCGAGCCCGGCGAACGGTTCGTCATACATGACCAGCTGCGGATCGAGCGCCACGGCCCGCGCCAGTGCCACACGACGCGCCATGCCACCGGAAATTTCCGATGGCTTCAACTGGGCGGCGTTGCGCAAGCCCACCGCATGCAATTTCATCAACACCAAATCACGGATCAGCGTTTCCGGCAAATCGGTATGTTCGCGGATCGGAAATGCAACATTTTCGAATACCGTCAGATCGGTAAATAATCCGCCGTGCTGGAACAGCATGCCCATTTTGCGTCGCATGGCATACAAAGAGGTCGTATCGCGTGTATTAACAAGTTGCCCATTGACCCGAATGGTACCGCCTTGTGCTCGCAATTGACCACCGATCAGACGCAGGATAGTGGTCTTGCCCGAACCGGAGCCGCCCATGACTGCGATTACCTTTCCGCGCGGGAAATCCATCTGGATTCCGGTCAGAATGGGACGCGTTCCATAGGAAAAGTGCAAGTCACGGATGTCAACGAGATTCGACACAACAAATATATTTGACTCAAAAGTTAGATTCTAATGCAGAACCGTCCGACGCATCTCTCATGCCTGCCCTCAACGTGGCAAAAATAGCAAAAGCCCGTCAAACCGTCAGGTTTGGCGGGCTTCTTTCATAGAGTTTGTGTTTATTTAGTTATTTAGCGCGGCAACAGAGACGTCCCCATCAGGTATTCATCGACAGCACGCGCACATTGGCGGCCTTCTCGAATCGCCCACACCACCAACGATTGGCCGCGGCGCATATCCCCGGCGGCAAACACTTTGTCAACCGAGGTCTTGTAGCAGCCGTCGCCATCGGTGCTTGCTTTTGCATTGCCGCGCGCATCCTTGTCGACACCAAACGCGTCCAGCACCTGCTGCACCGGCGACACAAAACCCATCGCCAGCAGCACCAAGTCGGCTTTCAGTTCGAATTCGGAGTTCGGCACTTCGACCATCTTGCCATCCTTCCATTCGACACGGGCGGCGATCAGCTTTTCCAATTTGCCGTTCTTGCCTTCGAGGCGCTTGGTGGCCACCGCCCAGTCACGTTCGCAACCTTCCTCATGCGACGAAGAGGACCGCAACTTGGTCGGCCAATACGGCCATACCAACGGTTTGTTTTCCTGCTCAGGCGGTTGCGGCAACAACTCGAACTGCGTCACGGAAGAGGCACCATGGCGATTGGAGGTACCGACGCAGTCGGAGCCGGTATCGCCCCCACCGATCACGATCACGTGCTTACCGGTCGCCGAAATCTGGTCTTTCAACTTATCGCCGGCATTGACCTTGTTTTGTAGTGGCAGGAATTCCATGGCGAAATGTACGCCTTTCAAGTCACGTCCTGGCACAGGCAAATCACGAGGCAATTCTGCGCCGCCAGCGATCACGACAGCGTCGAAATCCTTTTTGAGTTGTTCCGTCGAGACGGTTTCCTTTGCCCAGTTGTAGACGTTGGACGGGAAATCCTTGCCGACGAAGACGCTCGTGCGGAAGTTGACGCCTTCGGCCTTCATCTGTTCGACGCGCCGGTCAATGTGCGATTTTTCCATCTTGAAGTCGGGAATACCGTAACGCAACAAGCCGCCGACCCGGTCGTTTTTCTCAAACACGGTCACGTCATGACCGGCCCGAGCCAATTGCTGGGCCGCGGCCAAGCCGGCGGGACCGGAACCGACCACGGCGACTTTCTTGCCGGTTTTGGTAGCGGGGATTTGCGGCAGCACCCAGCCGTTTTCCCAACCCTTGTCGATAATAAAATGTTCAATCGACTTGATGCCAACCGGGTCATTGTTGATGCCGAGCGTACACGCGGCTTCGCAGGGTGCCGGGCAGATGCGGCCAGTGAATTCCGGGAAATTGTTCGTGGAATGCAGGTTATCCAGCGCTTCCTTGTAATTACCGTTGTAAACCAAATCATTCCAGTCGGGAATGATGTTGTTGACTGGACAACCGTTATTGCAGAAAGGGATGCCGCAGTCCATGCAACGCGCGCCTTGGATTTTGGCCTCGGCGTCGTTCAGATGAACGGTGAATTCCTTGTAATGCTTTTTGCGCAACTGAGGCGCTTCGCTCGCTTCCTGCAAGCGTTGGTATTCCAGAAAGCCGGTGACTTTTCCCATTTTTTTTACTCACATGGTGGGCATCAGAGATCACCGTAGTGATCTCTGATGCTGCATTGTTTTTAACAGTTAGGCTGCGATTTTTTCTTTGGCTTGCGCTGCTGCATGCAATTCACCCAGCGCCCGCTTATATTCAGTCGGGAACACCTTGACGAACTTGCTGCGGGCGTTGCTCCAGTCGTCCAGCAAGTTGCGCGCACGCGTGCTGCCGGTGTATTTGAAGTGACGCTCGATCAAGCCTTTCAGGATCGCCTCATCGGTCTGGCCTTCGCCGCCGCGCACCGGAGCATGCCAAGTGGCCCGCTCGCCTTTGGCTTCCTGATCGGGGCCGGATAACACCGGTTCGAGAGCGACCATCGCCATGTTGCATTTCTTGTCGAAGTCACCGTCGGGGTCGTACACGTAGGCAATGCCACCGGACATGCCGGCCGCGAAGTTCCGGCCGGTTGCCCCCAGCACGACGACGGTGCCGCCGGTCATGTATTCGCAGCCATGATCGCCCGTCCCTTCGACCACGGTAATGGCGCCGGAATTACGCACGGCGAAGCGTTCGCCTGCGACGCCGTTAAAGAAGGCTTCGCCAGCGATTGCCCCGTACAGCACCGTGTTGCCGATGATGATGTTATCGACGGCGCGGCCACGGAATTCGGTATTCGGACGCACGATGATGCGCCCGCCCGACAAGCCCTTGCCCACATAGTCATTGCCTTCACCGACCAGGTCCAGCGTGATGCCGTGCGCAAGGAACGCACCTGCGGACTGGCCGGCGGTACCTTGCAGCTGGATATGGATGGTGTCGTCGGGCAGACCTTCATGACCGTATCGTTGCGCCACTTCGCCGGACAGCATCGCGCCGACCGTACGGTTGAGGTTCTTGATCGGCGAAATGAAGGACACCTTCTCGCCTTTTTCGAGCGCGGCACGGGCT
>DATLIB010000266.1:0-9023 GCA_035539595.1 Noviherbaspirillum sp. | reverse complement strand
CTGGCAGCATCGCGACAATCTATTCTGGAAACTCTCGACCGAGCGCGGCGACGGTCGCTACAGCCTGAGTCTGAATCACTACCGATCCGACTTCGAGGCCTCCGGCTATCACCGTTACGACCAGCTGGCAGCCGGGGTCGTCCAGCGTTCCGGAGCACAGCAGAATGCGCTGCTTTCTTACGGCGGTGGCAACAGTACACGCTTGGCGTTCAACCGTGCGCCGGCGCACGGGGAAGCGGGGCTTTACGCCACTGCCTACGTCGAGGATTTCGAGCGCGTGCGGGGCACTGCTGCTGATGGCAATGTGCATAACACCGGCTCGGACGACCGCAGCATCCTGGGCGGCAGCCTGTCGCACAACTTTGTATTCAGCCCCGCCGCAGCCTTGCATGTCGGCGCCGACTTCCGGCGCGACCATGGCAAAGGTATCCGCCAGCGTGATGAGAACCGCGTGGCGACGCCCACCTACCTGACCTATCTCGACATGGACCTCCTCACCTACGGCCTGTTCGCGCAAGGGCAGTACAAGCCGGCCGATGCAGTGAAGCTGACGGCCGGCGTGCGCGCCGATCGCTTCGATTACCACATCGACAACCGCAAGCTGCCGGCAGCGTCGACCAAGTACCGCGACTCGGTGGTGACCCCCAAGCTGGGCGCAGTGTGGAGCATCTCGCCGAAGTTCGACCTGTTCGCAAACGTCGCCCAGGGCTTCCGTTCGCCGGCGGCACAGCAGATCAGTCCCAGCGGGGCGGCTGGCCCGCTGGACGCAGCGGGCGGCAACGTCAATACCGCGATTGCTCCGTCCAAGGTGAAATCCTATGACCTCGGCTTTACCGCCAGCCCGTGGGACGTCTGGACCGCGTCTGGCGCACTGTTCTACACACTGAACGAAGACGAGATCGTGCAAACCGCGCCCAATGTATTCGCCTCGGTAGGCGACACCACGCGCAAGGGCTTCGAACTCGAAACGCGGCAGCGCGTCTCGCGCAACGTCACCATGTACGGCAGCTACACGCGGCTGCTGCAGGCCGAAGTCAACAACCCGGCGCCGAACACGGCCCATCTGCTGTCGGTGCCAAAGCACCAATTGAAGCTCGGCGCGGAATACCAGCATGCACTCGGCGCGGGCCGCATGCGCTACAACGCCGACGCCTACCTGACCTCAGACATCCCTTATTTCAGCGGTGCGCGGCTCGCGCAGCAGAAGGTACCTACCTATACCCGCTACGACTTGCGCGCGACCTATGACTATAAAAATCTGCAGTTGAGCGCCTATGCCGTGCTGCAGCCACAGTTGATCAGCGAGGCCTTCTATTCGACGGCGGCGGGCCTATGGGTTTCGACACAGCCTCGGCGCGACTTCGGCGTCTCGATGCGCTATTTCTTCTGAAGCGCCCAGCCATGCAGAACATTATCGGAACCCATCAACTGGTCGTGAAGTATCCGCAGCGCACAGTTGTCGACCACCTCGATCTCGCGGTTGCAGCTGGCTGCGTGTACGCACTCCTGGGCGGCAATGGTGCTGGCAAGACGACGACGCTCAATGCCCTGCTGGGCTTCGTCGCGGCGGACGCTGGCGAGGTCCTGATCGAAGGCGTATCGCTGGTGCAGGATCCCAAAGGCGCGCGCAAGCTGGCTTATTTGCCGGAAAACGTGGCCCTGTATCCGTACATGAGTGGCGTCGAGAACCTGCGTTATTTCTGCGCACTGGCCGGCATTGACCTGCCAACTCCGGCGGCACGAGCGCTGCTGAACGACTCAGGCCTGCCCCCGAGAGCGTGGGATGCGCGTGTGGCGACCTACTCCAAGGGCATGCGTCAAAAAGTTGGCCTTTCGATCGCCTACGCGCGCCAAACCAAGGGCATGCTGCTGGATGAACCGACCTCCGGTCTCGACCCGAGCGCGGCCAACGACTTTGCGCAACGCATCCGCGCCGCCGGCAATGCCGGCATGGCCGTGCTGATGGCCACGCACGACCTGTTCAATGCCAAGCAGGTGGCGGACCGGATCGGCATCATGAAGGAAGGACGCATCGTGGCCGAGATAGATGCGCATCGCATAGGTCATCAGGAGCTGGAAGACCTCTATCTGGCGCATGCGCGGGGGCTGGCATGAACCGGCTTCTGTTGCGCAAGGAGTGGCTGGCGCTCGCGCGCGATGGCCGGTTACGGGTGCTGGCCTGTGCGCTGCTCGCGCTGTTCATCGCGGTATTCGTCGTCTCGGATCAGGAACAACGGCAGGCGCAGCAGGAAAAACAACAGGCCGAGGCCGCTGCACGCGCACAGTGGGATACACAGGGTGACAAGCATCCGCATCGCGGTGCGCACTTCGGCCTTTACGTGTTCGCGCCCGACTCGCCGCTAGCCTCCTTCGATCCCGGCGTCAGCCGCCATCTCGGACAAGCCCTGTGGCTGGAGCCGCACAAGCGCAACATGGTGCGATACAGTGAAGCAGCGGACGATCCGGTTTCCGGTCGCTTCAACGAATTCACGCCGGCCTTTGTACTGACCGCCATCCTGCCATTGCTGATTGTGGCCGTCGTGTTCGGCGCGGTCGCACAGGAGCGCGAGAACGGGACATTGCGCATGCTGCGCGCACTGGCCATGCACGAACAGCACTTCGTCTGGAGCAAATTCCTCGTCCTGTTCGGTACCGTTTCGGCGGTCGTGATTGCCGTGTTCGGCATCGCCCTGCTGCCATCGACGTTTGCGCACGGAGGCGTCGGCATGCTGCTGCGCGGCGCCATGCTGTGTGCGGCTTTCCTGCTGTACTGCGCGGTCTTCATCGCCCTCGGCTTGACCGTATCAGCGTTCGCCCGCAACAGCCGCAAGGCCTTTGTCGTTCTGGCCGCTTTGTGGCTGGTGTTTGTCTTCATCGTGCCGCGCGCGGGCGCGGCCATCACTGCTGAGGTGGTGGCGCTACCGTCGGCCGACCAGTTCTGGCGCGCGATCCGACGCGACTATGAACATGGCCTGCCCGGCGAGGGGAGCCTGGCCGAGCGCAGCAAGCGCTTCGATGCAGCCCTGCTGCGCAAGTACAGCGTGCAGCGGCTGGAGGACTTGCCAGTCGGTGGCTATGCCTTGCGCCGCCTGCATCGCGACGCCTATGCCGACAAGGTGCATGCCCTGCACTTCGATGACCTGTGGCGGCGTTACCGCGAACAGGAAACCGTGCTACGCGGGGCGGCCCTCTTTAGCCCCGCCGTTGCGATGCGGCTCATTTCGATGAAGCTGGCGGGCACCGATCTCGCCCATCGCCAGCACTTCGAAGATGCCGCCGAAGTTTACCGCCGCGACGTCAATACCCATATCGATGAATGGGATGTCGCCCACTCGCACGGACTGCGCTCGTTCGACGACAAATACGGCAGCAATGCCGTGTGGCAGTCGATCGAACCTTTTCGATACCGGATACCCTCGCCCGCCTTCGCGCTGCGCCTCGTGCTGCCCGAACTGACCATCCTGCTCGGGTGGCTGCTGTTGTCGGCCCTGCTGCTGGTGGTAGCGGGGCGGAGGATGAAAACATGAAACTCTTGCTGCAAGCCGAATGGCTGCGCTTCTGGCGCAACCGCGTCAATCTGGTCATTCTTGCGCTCACGCTGCTCCTGCTGTGCGCCAGCGCGATCTGGTCCGGGCTGACCGCCGCGCAGCACAGGACGAACGTCCAGGCGCGAACGATGCAATGGGAAGAAGCATTGGCGAAACTGCGCCGCGCTGCGCCTGCGAAAACCCTGTCCGGGGCCGCCGTCGAATCGACAGCCGCCGCCCGTAGCGCTTTCGAATTTGGCCGGGGAGAAGCACCTCCCGCGTTGCGGCCGGCACTAGGCGGACTAGTGCTGAGCGTGCGGCAGTTCACCATGCTGCCGCATGACATTCGCGTTTCGGTCGACAGCCGACATCTGGATGCGCGACGCAGCGATGCGCTCACCAATCCGCTGCTCGACAGCATCGGCATGCCGGACTTCGCCGTGGTGGTCGCCCTGCTGCTGCCGCTGAGTATCATCGGTCTCAGCTACGGTCTGGTACAGGAGGCGCGCGAACAGGGTGTCTGGCGAGCGGTATGCGCGCAAAGCGAGGCGCCTTGGCGCGTGCTGTGGGCTGGCCTCCTGCTGCGCCTGCTTGCCGTGCTGGGCCTGGCTTTGCTGGCTTCACTGCTGGCCTTCGCACTCGATCCCGGTGCCAGCGCTGCCCTCTTCGGCCTGTGGATGCTCGCTGTGGCCGCATACTGCCTGATCTGGATCGCGCTGGCCGGCGTGTTCAACCTGTTACGCGTATCCGCCGCCGCCTGCGCCCTCGGCCTGCTCGCGGTGTGGCTGCTCACCAGTTTCGCCGTACCAGCTGGCCTATACCGGTTGGCACAGGCGCAGGAACCGGCGCCTTCGCGCCTGCAGGCCGTGATCGACATCCGCGGCATTCAGCATCAAGCCGAAGTGCATATGGAGGAGCTGCTGGAAAACTGGTACAGCCTGAATCCCGAACATCGACCGCAGTCGATCGACACTCACGCATGGCCAGTGTCGTTCATCCCGCGCTTTCTCGAACAGGACGGCGAAATGGTGCCGCTGATGACTGGGTTTGATCACGCAAGATCCCGGCGGATGGAGGCGATCGAACCGGCGACGTGGTTGTCCCCCGGTCTGGCACTAGTGCTTGCGGGCGATCGGCTGGCAGGTGCTGATGCCGCCCACCATGCGCGCTATGTGGAAGAAGTGGATCGGTTTGAGGAACGCTGGCGCGATTTGTTGGTGCCGGCAGTGATGAGCTATCGTGGTCTAACGGGGACGGATGTCGATTTGCTACCCGAGTTTGACCCGGAACAACTGCGACATGCAAGCGGTGTTGCCGGCTTGCTTGCCTGCCTCGGCAGTGCTGCAGGTCTGCTCGTAGCCCTGCTGTTCCTGGCGCGAGTGCGGATAGCACTCCCATGAGGATTTTTATATATCGAGCCCGTTGCCCCTATCCGATATGCAGTCAATTTTTCCCAGGTGCTTTTCCACATGACTACTCTCACTTTTTACGTCGGTTCGAATCCGCTATAGTGAGGCCTCCACAGTTCCCGCTTGATTGACTCATCATGTTCGACTCGATCGCTTACCTGAATGGTGAATGGACCCCGCTGCGCGACGCAAGAATCCCGGTACTGGATCGTGGCTTTCTGTTTGGAGACGGCATATACGACGCACTGATCGCCTATTCGGGAATACCTTTTCATGCGGAAGCGCACCTGGCTCGCCTCGACAGCAGTCTGCGGAAAATCAGCTTGCGCAATCCCTTCACCGTTCCAGAATGGATTGCGCTGATCTCGGACCTGATCCGGAAAAACCATCAGCAGCGTCATCACTCAATCTTCATCGAAATTACACGCGGCACGTGGAATGGCCGGATGGCGTTTGCCGAGGAAGCGCAACCGACTGTGTTCATGATGTCGCTGCCTTACGCACCGCCGGATGCAAAGCTGCTCAAGCAAGGGATCAGCGCAGTCACGGCAACTGACATACGCTCGCAGCATCGCGATATCAAATCGATCTCGATGCTCAGCAATCTGCTGGCCAAGCAACTCGCCATCTCGTCCCACGCCGAAGAAACCATCTTGTTCCGCGATGGCTACTTAACCGAAGGCACCTCCTCCAATATCCTGGCCGTGATCGATGGTGTGATATGCGTCCCACCGAAGAGCAATCTCAGTTTGCCGGGGGTGACATGCGATATCGCGCTGGAACTCGCATCGCAGCAAGGCATCCCGGTATCGGTATGCCCGCTATCAAAAGCGGAAGTGGAACAGGCGGATGAAATATGGCTGACTTCCACGCTCAGGCAGATCCAGGCGATCACCCAGCTTGATGGGCGTGCGGTAGGAACGGGCACCCCCGGACCAGTATTCGAACGTATCGCGCAAGCGTTTAAAAACGAAAAGATCCGTCTGGTGCCACGCTGAATAGTGCCCTGATTCTCAATCCTTGCTGAACATTCCAGCGAGTTTCGACAAACCCTGCTCCACCTGGTCCGGGTTTGCGTGACTGAAATTGAGCCGGATACAGCATTCACTTTCAGCCTGGTCTGGAAAAAAGGGGATGCCGGGCATGAATGCCACATCGGCATCCAGCGCCTGCTTGAGCACGCTCATCAAATCGGCATCGTGTTTCAGTTTCAGCCAGAAAAACAACCCGCCCTTTGGAATCGCCCAGTCCGCGACATCGGAAAAATGTGTTTGCAATACACGATTCATATGATCACGCCTGGCCGCGTACAGGGTCCGTATCCGCTGAATGTGAGTTTCAAACGATGGACTGCCGACAAACCGCTGCAATACCCATTGCGCATACCGGTTGCTTAACAGATCCGTACTGTGCTTGAGTTGCAGCAATAAAGGAAACAACGGTTCCGAGCATGCCAGATAACCCAGGCGGATACCCGGCATCACCGTTTTGGAAAAGGTACCCAGGTAAATCCATGGTGCGTTTTTCAGAAACGCGGTCAACGGAGTACGGTCGGCATCGTCATAGCTGAGCTCGCGATACGCGTCATCTTCCACGACCGGCAATTGATACTTGTCACAGATCGCCGCGATCTCGCGTCGCACTTCCAGACCGTAACAGGTGCCGGTGGGATTCTGGAAATTGGTGATCAGGTACGCAAAAGCAGGTTTGTGTGTCACAACGGCGGCTTCGAACTCGGCCGGGTCAATGCCTTGGCTGCCTACCCTGGCGATCGCGTAACGCGCGCCGAACAAACCGAAATTCTGCAGCGCGGGCGAATAGGTTGGCGATTCGACAAGAACACATGTGCCCTCATCCACGAACAGCCGGGCTGCCAGTTCGATTCCCTGCTGTGACCCGGACAGGACCAGCACCTGCGTGTCCCGGCATGGCAAACCTGCGGCGTCGAGATAGGCGGCAATCGATTTTCGAAGTTCCGGCTCGCCTTCCGCCGGCCCATATTGGGCAAGCGACGGCGGTGCGCCGCTCCAGTCCAGTTCGGCCATGGCTTCCATCGCAGGCAAGCCACCGGCAAATGAAATCACGCCGGGACGCCGGCTGGCTTCAATGACTTCCCGGATCAGGGAATCGGATAAACGCTGAATTCTGGTGGAAAACATATCGTGTAGCCTATGCCAAGATTTCAGGATACAGCGCAATCATTTCCCGGTATTTGGGTTCGAAGCAGAGCCAGCATGCATATTCACTGCCGATCTGCGCATGGGTTTGCCGGGCGGCGTCGGCATCGATGCAAATCACCTTGCCCGCAGCGCGCGAAAGCAGTTGCTCATGGCATACGCTGTCGGCGGCGATATACCGGAAAGCCGCGGAGCCAACGCTGGCCCCCACGGTCAGCAACCCATGATTGAGCTCGATCAGCAGGCTGTTATCGCCAAGCGCCATGGCGATTTCCTCCCCCTCTTCCCTGCCTTCTTCGGGGCTGAACGCGAGTGCCCGAAAGGCGCGATGCTGAGCCTGATCCTCGAAAAACACGCAGGCTTCGACACTGGTCGGAAGCAAGGGACTGTCCAGGGAAGAAAATGCCCTGCCATACAGCGAATGCAGATGAACTATCGAATGAACGTCTTCACGGGCTTGGTAAATGCGGGAATGAACCCATAATGCGCTGGGAGAAAATGGCCGGGCTCCGCTGATCACGCGACCGTTGGCGTCCACGCATACCAGGTCGCGCGGCAACACCAGACGCATCGGCACATCGATCGGATTGACCCACAAGCGGTCGGGATACTCGGGATCACGAATGGTGACATGGCCTGCGGCGCCGATCAGGAAGTCCTCCTGCGCAAAGGCACGGCAGGCTGCGACCATATAAGACTTGCGCTTTTCAAGTTCGGCGCGAAAGTCGGTTGACTGCGCTGGCGGAGCGATCAACTCCGGCAAATCGCTCTGGTGTACCGCAGCAAGCATATGCCCTCCCGGTGCTGGAATTAAACAAAATTATAGGGGGGGAAGTTGCATACGTGCAATTTTTATTTGGGCGTAGCGCAGGAATAACTTGTGCAATTTGGCGGTTGTAGCGGGAGGCGATGCAAGGCGCGAGGAGGAGACATAGCGGGCTATGGCGACGATGAACAATGCCCGCTACGGCCAGCAAAATTGGGCAAGTTATTTCTGCGCGGTGCATTAGTCATGCGTGGCGAAAACGCTATATGAAGAAATGGTGCTATAGAACAGCTTCGTTATAATTTTTAGGCTCATTGCCCATTTTCGCGCGAATCCTTGCTTTCCTTCATGTCAACTAGGCGATTGTGCTCTTTCACATCCAACGTCAACTCCGGCAGCCGTCGCCCTCGCCTCATCTCCGTCTCCTGTGTTATTCCAAGACTCTGACAAAGACCACGGCGGCTAATTGTTCAACGAATTAATGACTCAGGACACTGGTGGCGATTCACGGGTAGCTTTTTCACCCTCCATCCTGGTCTGTCATACGAATTTCGCCGCGTATCTCACCCGGGGGAAATTTCGTGGTGTGCACATTGGCATAGCCAGTTTGGGAAGTAATTGCCGCAACTAGTGCATTGAAGTCTCTAGGTGTCACATTCTGTTGCTCTGGTCCGACGACTCCGTCGGCGGTGATCGCGCCGTTCACCGTTCCCCCGCTTTCGGGGCATGGCGGGGTCCCTGCTGGGGCATTCCCCATATTCGAACAGAAAAACACCATGACCCCTCCCGCAACATGCTCTTTGCCAAAGTGAATATGGGCCTGCGTCACCGGTGTTGTAAGGTCTGAATAAGAGAGGGTGTAAGAGAGAGTGCCGGCTTGTGCGTCGAGATTGAGGTGAAGCACGCCCGTGCCAGGAGAGAGAATTGCTGCGGGAACCTCGTTGAACCCGGACAGTTGCGTAGTGAACTCCTGTGCATGAGTGTAGGTGCTGGACAAGCCTGCAGCGACGGCGGCAACGACAGCTCCGATGGTCCTTGCGGTATGCATAATCCACCTCAACTTTCTTGATTACTGAATTAATTAAGTAAGTGCCTTCAATAAGGATATCTCTCAGCCAGCGCGGATAAATGCAGCTGTCTGAAT
>DATLIB010000265.1:0-4595 GCA_035539595.1 Noviherbaspirillum sp. | reverse complement strand
GCCTGGGGCCGTGTGCGTACCACTCCAGGTTCGCCCTGGACCGGCTATTGGCGCTACCGGGTGGACACCGCCTTCAGCACGCCTATGGCGCCTATTACGCTGAACACCGTTCCGGTGAATAACCTGGTCGTCCAGAACAATGCGGGGACCGCGCTCACTTCTATTGCCCCCAACCCGAGACAGCGTCCTGTCGCCATCATCTATTCCACCGGGCCGAACGGTCGCGCCGACGGCAGGAACGTGCCGATGGATAACATCTATGAGCAAGACGTGCCGCGCCTGTTACCGGCGGAGTTTGACGACATCACCGTATGGCTCTCTCCTCCCGCCCTGTTCAATCACCTCGTCGCGGCCGGACGGCTGCCGTGAACCCGACTGTTACGCACACTCGCCCTATGCTCCGCCAAATTCGCACGATCGCTTTCTACACCCTGCTCGAAGCCCTGCGCAACCGCCTCGTCTGGCTGTTCGCCGCCATCGCGCTGGCCGGCATCGGCCTCAGCGGATTCCTGACGGAACTGGCCCTCACCGAAAGCCGGCAAATCCAGCTTGCGGTACTCGCCGCCTTCGTCCGCTTCGCCGCCGTGTTCGTCCTTGCCACCTTTGTCATCACCAGCATGACGCGCGAATTCAATGACAAGGGCCTCGAACTGATCCTGGCCTTGCCCCTGCCGCGGGCCGGCTACCTGTTGGGCAAGCTGCTGGGTTTTGCCGCGCTCGCCCTGGTGCCGGCCATGCTGTTCGGCGCGCTGGCGGCATGCTTTGCGCCGCCTGCGCAAGCGGCTGCCTGGGCCGTGTCCCTGTTGGGCGAGTTGTGGATCGTGGCCGCCTGCTGCCTGCTCTGCGTCTTGACCTTCACGCATGTCATGGGCGCGCTCAGCGCCGTCATGGCCTTCTATCTGCTGGCGCGCTCGGTCACGGCTTTCCAGTTGATCGCCCATGCGCCGCTGGCCAGCGACACCTGGTCGCAACGGATACTGGGCGGCGCCATCGATGCCATCGCCATGCTGCTGCCGCGCCTCGATCAATTCACCCGCACCGAATGGCTGGTCTATCACACCGGCAGCTGGAGCGCGCTCGGCCCGCTGGCCCTGCAAACGGCGATCTACCTCGCCCTGATCGTCGGCGCTTCCCTGTTCGACCTCTATCGCAAGAACATCTGAGCATGCGCGAACGCCCGATTTCCGTCGTCCCCAGGCCGGTGCTGTTGTTGCTGGCGCTGGCATTCACCCTGCAGCTGGGATGGCACCTGCTGCACCCGGCACCCGTGCCGCGCGCCGAAGATCTGGAGCCGCCGCCGCCCTTGGCCGCGCTTCAGGTGGCCAGCTTTGGCGAGCAGATCGGCCTTGGCAAGCTGCTGATGCTGTACGTGCAGGCTTTCGATAACCAACCCGGCCTCCAGCTGCCTTTCGCGCAGCTGGATTACGAACGGCTGCAAGCATGGCTCGGAAGCGTGCTGGCGCTCGACCCGCGCGGCCAATACCCCTTGCTCAGCGCCAGCCGGCTCTATGCCGACGTGGCAGACCCCGCCAAAAAGCGGCAGATGCTGGAATTCGTCTACACCCGCTTCTTCGACGATCCGGCGCGGCGTTGGCCCTCGCTGGCGCACGCCGCCATCATCGCCAAGCACCAGCTGAAAGACCTGCCGCTGGCGCGCAAGTACGCGCAGGCGATCCGCGAACGGACGCAAGGGATGGACGTGCCGGCTTGGGCCAGCCAGATGGAAATCTTCATCCTGGAAGACATGAACGAACTCGACAGCGCCAAAATCCTGATCGGCGGCCTGCTGCAAAGCGGGCAGATCGACGACCCCAACGAGCGCCGTTTTCTGGCCGAACGCCTCAAGGACATGGACCGACCGCGGAGCGAACAATGACGCAGGCAGCCAGC
Organism: Noviherbaspirillum sp.; assembly: GCA_035539595.1. Taxonomy (GTDB): domain Bacteria; phylum Pseudomonadota; class Gammaproteobacteria; order Burkholderiales; family Burkholderiaceae_D; genus Noviherbaspirillum. The sequence goes on along the minus strand of DATLIB010000265.1, from coordinate 2,705 downwards.
CGCATCCTGATCGTCGAAGACGACCCCGCGCTGCGCGCCATGTTGCGCGGTACGTTGGAACTGCACGGCTTCGCCGTCATGGAAGCCGACTGCCGTACCGCCGCGCTGGCCTGCCTGCACCAGCACGCCGATGTACGCGTCGTCATCCTCGACTTCGGCTTGCCGCCCCATCCGCATCAAATCGTCGAAGGACTGGCCACGCTGAAAGCAATCCAATCCGAGATCATGACGGCCAAGGTCATCGTCCTCACCGGGCAGGACCAGGAAGCCGCCGCGCTGGAAGCCATCCGCGAAGGCGCCTTCGACTTCCTCTCGAAGCCGTCGTCCAGCGCTTCCATCCTCATGGCCGTCCAGCGCGCCCTTCTTTTTCTGCAAAAGGAAGACGAGCTTGGCCGGCAAGGCGTGACGCGGATTGCACTGACGGCGCAGGTGGGTGACGGCCTGAAGGGCGTGCGCACCGACGCCGAAGAGCGGCTGGTGCGCCAGATCCTGAAAGAGACCGGTTTCAACGTCTACCAAAGCGCCAAGCGCCTCGGCGTCAAGCGCGAAAACATCTATTACTTCATGAAAAAATTCGGCATCGTGCGGGATGATTGAAAGCATCTATCCCTACCTGATCCTGAGCGGCTGCACCATCGGCGCGGTGCTCGCCGCGCTCTGGTATCAGGCGCGCACCATCAGCCGCATCAATCTGGCGCTGATCCGGCTCAACGAACAGCTCAACTTCGACACCCCGACCTTCTTGCGCAAGGCCTGGCCGCTGCTGGCGAGGGCCGGTCTCAGCGGCATGGCCTGGCAGCTGGACTGGTTCGGCGTGCTGATCGAAGGCAAAGAGGGCGAGGACAAGGGCGAGGGCATGCACAGGGAAATCCAGGTCTCGGAAATGACACTCGCCGTGACCCTGTACAAGCGCAAGAGCCGGGGAGAGCGCCGCTATTTCGGCGAAAACCTGATCGCCACCTTCCTGCTCCTGCTGCATACCGACATGCTGATCAAGGCCGGCACCACCGACGCCACCTTTTCGCACATGGCAAAGCTCAACCTGTTCCTGCAGCACGACATGAAAAACGTCGCGCAATTCATCCAGCTCATGTCCGACCAGCTCGACGCCGTGCCGAGCGGCAAAGAGCAGCAGGTGCTGGACTACCTGCGGATGGCCGCGCCCCTGGTGCGCGAACGCGCCGACCGCATCGTGCACACGCTGGCGGCGAGGCAAACGCCGCCACGGCAAATGCGCCGGCTCGACCTGCGGCAAGACCTCGTGCAACTAGGCAAACTGCACCGCCTGCATTGCACCGTCAGCGGCAACGCCGAGATCAACGTCCCCGCCAACACGCTCGACAGCGCGCTCGACAACATCCTGAAGAACTACAGCGACATCGCGCTGGCGCGCAACATCACGCCCCACATCGACATCGCCATCGACAACGGCAGCGACGGCGTCGCCGTCACCATCGCCGCGACCAACCTGCCGCCGGTGACCGACATCGAACGCCTGTTCGAACCCTTCTGGAGCAGCCACCCCTCCGGCCTTGGCATCGGGCTCTACCAGGCGCGGCAAACGCTGGAACGCTGCGGCGGCGCACTGGGCGTGGTGCAAAACGCAGCAGGCGCGTTGCAATTCCAGCTCTATTTCCCCCATGTCGTCACGCGTGCATTGCAGCCGAACCACATGTAAGGCGTTTATACATATTGCGCCGATCATGCCCTGTGGTAACTTGCGCCTTGCTTGTAAAAAACAATATCGATTCACTTGGAGAGTGCCATGCAACGCATCAAACAGCAGCAATCCGGTTTCACACTGGTGGAAATCGCCATCGTCCTGGTCATCATCGGCCTGCTCCTCGGCGGTGTACTAAAGGGCCAGGAAATGATCGAAAACAGCCGTATCAAAGCGGTCGTGAATGACATGAACGGCGTCTCCGCCGCGTACAACGCTTACATGGACCGCTATCGTGCGATTCCTGGAGATGAGACTGCGCCGACCTTGGCGGCCCGCGGCTGGGCAGGCGCCGGCGGCGGAAATGCGAATGGCGTTCTTCAAGTTGCCCCCGGAGAAACTTTTACAAATGGCGGTGAACAAGATGTTCTGTGGCGCGCGCTTCGTGCCTCTGGACTGACGACGGGCAATCCCGCAGCGCCGGCAAACGCCACAGGATTGCCGCGCGCTGGAACGGGAGGCCTGCTCGGTGTGTCGGTCGGCCCCTATTCGCTTGTTGGCCCATCGGTTTGTGTTGGTGGCCTCAGCACCAAGCAAGCGGCTGGTATCGATTCTGCGGTCGACGGTACGCTTCCGGCGAACAACATCGGCAACAATATTGGCAGCATTCGCGGAGATAACGGCGCGGCCAATCCGTTGGCGCCGGTAGCTGCTTTGCCGCCAGGCGTGGCCTATAACGAAACGAACGTAACTAATGCGTGGACTCTGTGCCGCCCGATTTAATTACGCCGTAGCTTCCATATAGAAAGGCCGGGCGATTTGCCCGGCCTTTTTTGTTTTATCAAGCCGATAAAAACCTTGTCTTGGATCGATTGCGGCAGGCTAAAGACGAGGAGTCTTCAACGGCGAAAACGGACGGTCTCTGCCGCTACCGCAAGCTCACTCTTTCGCCAAAAAAGCGCCAAGCCGCTGCACCCCTTCTTCCAGCCGCTCAATCGAACTCGCAAAACACCAGCGGATATAGCCTTCCCCCTCCGGCCCGAAC
>DATLIB010000264.1:0-15590 GCA_035539595.1 Noviherbaspirillum sp. | reverse complement strand
GTCCTTGCCAAGGTGGGCGATGGCGCCGGAGATCGGGCCGACATGGCCGATCCGGACGATTTGTTCCTGTGCCGATGCTGCACCTGCAAAGGCAAATGCAATTGCGCCGACCAACGGAATCATTTTTGTAGTGAACTGCATAAAATATCCTCCTAAGGATTGAAAAAACACAGGGTTACTGCAACACTCACTTACGTTCTTAACCATTCAGATTTCTGAACAGCCAGACGTTACAACAGAAAAAAAGGTTCGCAAAGAGTTTTTCTGCGGTTTTTTGCAAAATTCTACAATTTTTATATGTCTAAATTTCATGTGCTCGACAAGGTGGACCGCAAGCTTTTGAATCTACTGCAGAAAGATAATCAGACGCCGACGAGAACACTGGCTGAAAAAGTGCACATTTCGCAGCCCACCTGCTTGCGTCGGATACGTGAATTACGCGACGCAGGCATTATTGGCGCAGATGTGGCATTGGTTGACCCGTTTGCACTTGGATATGGCATGCTGGCTTTTCTCGAGGTGTCCCTGAACAATCAGTCAGATGAACATATGCAGGAATTCGAGACGCGCATGTCGAAGGAGGCAGAGGTGATGCAGTGCTACTTCGTGTCCGGAGACTATGACTATTTCCTCGTCGTGCATGTGGTGGATATGGATGCGTATTACCAGTTCGTTCGGCGAGTGATCTCAGGGTCGGGCAACGTGCGTCATTTTCAGTCACGCTTTCCCATGAAACGGGCCAAATTCGTGACGCGTATTGTCTTTGATGAAAAAGCTCCTGAGGTTCAAGTGCGCGCCACAAAGTAGCGTGCGGTTTTGAGGCGTCGGTGCTATTTGTTCCATAAACGGTTATCTCGCCGTGAATGACAAAAGCCCCCTGTTTGCTTCGGCCAAGCCGGAGCAAACAGGGGGCTTTTTTTGCGGAGATAGTCAGGCTTGCACCGGGTGTGCTGCTGCAATGTCCCCCGCTGTGTGGCGCGGCAAGCCAGTGAAGGCAAAATCTACTTCTGGCAGTCGACCTGAGACAATGTCGGCAATCGCGCGACCAGATCCGCAACCCATGGTCCAGCCCAAGGTGCCATGGCCGGTATTGAGGAATAGGTTATTGAAGCGGGTTTTTCCAATGTAGGGGACATTAGACGGAGTCAGGGGGCGCAAGCCTGTCCAGTACACGGGATTGTCGTAATCGCAGGCATCGGGGAACAACTCCTGCGTGCGACGCGTAATCGCTTCGCAGCGAGTGGTGTTCAACTCGCGAGTGTAGCCGTTCAGTTCGCATGTGCCCGCAACACGCAGACGGTCACCGAGACGCGACACCACCAGCTTGTAGCCATCGTCGGTCAACGATACGGTGGGGGCTGCATCCGGCTGAGTAACCGTGTAGGTGGCGGAGTAACCTTTGCCGGGATAAATCATCAGGTTGATGCCGAGCGGCTTGAGCAGCGGTACCGAGAAGCTGCCCATGGCCATGACGAAGGCATCGGCGCGTAGCACACGGTGCCGTCCCTCCGGATCGATGATCTCGACACCGGTAATTTTTGCAGAGGCCCCACTTCCTTCTGTCAGCAGGCGCGTGATGGTGGTGTTGTATTGAAAGTCCACGCCAGCGTCGGCAGCTTTTTTGGCAAGACCGCTGGTGAATTTATATACGTCGCCGGATTCATCGGTTGCGGTAAAGTCACCGCCCACGATCTTGCTGCGAATATTTGCCAGCGCCGGTTCGATTTTCACCACTTCGTCTGCGCTAATCGAGTCGCGTGGACAGCCTAGGTCACGCATTAGTTTTGCGGCGGGCAAGGAGAGGTCGAATTCTTTTTGATCGGTATAGAAATGCAGAATGCCACTGGTTAGGTGGTCGTAATCAATCTCGGTTTCGGCGCGCAGCGACTGCAAGGTTTGGCGGCTGTATTCGGAAATTGCCACAATCTGACGGATGTTGTCCGCAGTACGGCCTGGCGTACATTCACGCAGAAAGTGCATACCCCACTTCCACTGCAGCCATTCAGGGCGGAAGCGGTAAAGCAACGGCGCGTCTTCCTTGCCCAGCCACTTCAGCACTTTCATGGGAGCAGAAGGATTGGCCCAAGGTTCGGCATGAGATACGGAAATTTGGCAGCCGTTGGCAAAGCTTGTTTCTTGTGCTGCACCCGGTTGGCGTTCAATGACGGTAACGTCATGGCCTGCCTTATTCAAAAACCATGCGGATGCAGTGCCAATAATGCCTGAACCTAAAACGATAACTTTCATGACCACAAGATCTCCGTTAAATAATGCCGAGATTGTAGAAACTTATCGATTTTTTGGGTGGTCAACGAAGTGGCTAAAAATTCGATTGAATAACAAATTGAGAGAGTGGATGCTTTTTTATGTAAAAAATCGAATGAATTCTTATTTTTTTGAAATATGGAGTTTTGCGATTTCTTGTTGGAGGGAATGGGTGATGGCGTTCTTGAGGGTGTGGTGCAGGCCACTCCTGATGTCGGCCGCTAATCTTTCGACCGAAGTTTGCAGGACATCGGCCAAGCTGTCTCGCACGCGCTGTTCCAGAACGGCGTCGATGCGTTCCAGTATCTCGCCCAAGACGCGCTCCCTGATTTCTTGCTCCAACTGATGCCATTGCGGGTCATCCCGCCTTGGCGCACCATACGGCGAGTCAATGTGTGCCACATCTTCTTTTGCGGCTACGGTCATCATTGTTGACAGTGCTGCCGGTGCAGTATCTTCCTGCTCGGCAGGCTGTGGTGCTGGGATGATTTCAGTGAGTACCGGGATGCCGGCGTCTAACGAATTGTGGGTCATGCCTTTTCCGCGACGTGGTGGGTTAACGGATAACCGCGCTGCTGGTAAAAACGGTAGCGCTCTCGTCCGGCAAGGGTGTCCGCCTCATCCGATGAAATGACTTCAAGCATGCGCTCGAAGCGGGCGAAATGTGCCGGAGGGGTGGTGGACAGGTTGATTAGGACATGATGGTGTGGCAAATCGACGTCCTCTCGGTCAGTCAATATTACCGGGGTCGATTCTGCGAACGGATCGCCCGCCATGACATGCGGGAGAAAATCCAGTTCGGAAAACGTCCATAGCGCTTGATCAAGCGCCATCAAATCGGTTTTTCCTCCGGTCAGCAATACGATCTTGCAATTTGCTGCACATGCTTTGCGTACCAAGCGGCAGGTGTAGGCGATCTTGTCCGGCACGTTGCTGTGAAAGTCGATGCGGGTCATGATGGGGCGTTATGTGGCAGGCGATGGCCCGGAATATGGTTTAAAAGCGGAATCCAGGCGGCGCATTGCCGACTGCTGGCGGCAGCGCTGTCGCTGGTGTGCGATCCATCCGCTCTTCGCTCCTTTCAGTTCCAACTTGTTTTGCGGGGTCTGGTTTCGACGCCGTGGCTGCTGCTTCTGCTGGCAGGCTACGATAGTTCTTCGGTAGCTTGTTGCTTTCCGGGTAGCCAGCGGCGCTTAACGCCCTATGCCACGCATCGGCTTGAAAGCCACGTTCGCTGGAGCGGCCGATTGTTAGAAACGGGACTTGCCCGTCTCCGCCGACTTGACGCACATGGGCCATGTCCTCGCTGCTGTTGACAGTTTTTTCACGAAACGGGATGCCGCGACCAGACAGCAGCTTGCGGCCGTCGTCGCAGGGCGCGCAATCTCCGGTGGTGTAGAGCGTTACCGGATGGGACTTCACTGCCTGTGCCAATTCAAATGGCAAATCGATGCCGGGAGTGCTGTCTGAAGTTACCGCCTTGGTCTCGATGTGTTTAGCCGACGCGGGCGGAGCTTCGTCGCTATAGGTGACCTTGCCATCCGGCCCGATCCATTTGTATAACTGGGCCTGTGCGTTTACGGCCCATAGCAGCAATACGGCACAACTGAAGTGCAGCACACGGTTCATGGTATGTCTCCCTGCATCATGTTTTACGACACCATGCCACTATGACGCAGCAATGCATCGATGCTTGGTTCGCGCCCACGGAAGGCCTTGAAGGATTCAAGTGCAGTGCGTGCACCGCCCATGGCCAGAATTTCCCGGTGAAATTTCTGCCCGGTTTCCACCGAAAGAATATGTCCGCCAACGGCGCCTGCTTCTTCAAAAGCGCTATAGGCATCGGCGGAAAGAACTTCAGCCCATTTGTAACTGTAATATCCCGCCGCGTAGCCGCCGGCAAAAATATGACTGAAGGAGTTCTGGAAACGGTTGAATGCGGGTGGGGTCATGACAGCGACCTGATGGCGCACGTCGTTCAGCACGTCTTGTGCGGTTTTGCCGCGGTCTGAGGCATTGTTGTAATGCAGGCGCATGTCGAACAGGGCGAATTCGACTTGGCGCAGGGTCTGCAGACCGGATTGAAAATTCTTCGCGGCGATCATCTTGTCAAATAGCACACGCGGCAGCGGCTCGCCGGTTTCTGCATGGGCAGTCATGTGTCGCAGTACCTCCCATTCCCAGCAAAAATTTTCCATGAATTGCGAAGGTAGCTCGACTGCATCCCATTCGACGCCAGTAATGCCGGAGACACCGAGTTCGTCCACCTGAGTCAGCATGTGATGCAGGCCATGGCCGAATTCGTGGAATAGCGTGATGACTTCGTCGTGGGTGAACAGGGCAGGTCGGAGCTTGCCGTCAACCATTGCCGGTTCGGTGAAGTTGCAGGTCAGGTAGGCAACTGGTGTTTGCACCGAAGACTGCAGCCGCCGACGACTGCGCGCATCATTCATCCAGGCGCCGCCGCGCTTGCCTTGGCGTGCATACAGGTCGAGATAGAATTGTCCGACCAGTTGACCGTTCCGCTCAATGCGGAAGAATTTCACATCCTTGTGCCAGACCGTCGCGGTATCCTGTTTCACTTCAACGGAGAACAAGGTCTGGATTACCCGGAACAGTCCTTCGATGACTTTCGGTTCCTGGAAATACTGTTTCACTTCCTGTTCGGAGAACGCGTAGCGTTGTTCACGCAACTTTTCTGACACGTAGGTCACGTCCCATGCTTCCAGTTTGTCGAGGCCGAGCTCTTCCCGGGCGAAGGTGCGCAGTTCGGCCAGGTCGTTTTCGGCGAACGGCCGTGCACGTTTCGCCAGATCTTCCAGAAAGCTGATCACCTGCTGCGGTGTCTCCGCCATTTTTGGCACCAGCGACACTTCTGCGAAATGCTCAAAGCCGAGCAGTTTCGCTTCTTCATCGCGCAGCTTGAGGATGTCGGCGATGTTTTGGGTGTTATCCCATTCCGGCTTGGCGCCCAGTTCAGAGGCCTTGGTCACGTTGGCGCGATAAATGGTTTCACGTAGCGCGCGACGGTCTGCGTACTGCAGGATCGGAAAATAAGAGGGGAAATGCAGTGTGAACTTGAAACCCGGCTTGCCGTCTTTTTCTGCTGCAGCACGTGCTGCCTGTTTAACGTCGTCGGGCAGGCCGGCCAGTTCAGATTCATCTTCTACAAACAACGCATAGTCGTTGGTTGCATCTAGCACGTTTTCCGAAAATTTGGTCGATAACGCCGCGCTCTTTTCCTGAATCTCAGCGTAGCGCTGCTTCTTTTCTTCCGGCAATTCCGCTCCGCCAAGACGGAAATCGCGGATGGCATTTTCAATGATTTTTTTGCGCGCTGGAGACAAGCTTGCGTACTCGTTGCTTGCCTTCAGTGCCTTGTATTTTTCGAACAGTGCGAGATTTTGTGCCAGTCCGGTCCAGAATTCGGTGACCTTGGGCAGGTTCTCGTTATACGCGGCGCGCAACTCCGGCGTGTCGACGACCGCGTTCAGGTGGCCGACGACGCTCCAGGCGCGCCCCAGTTTTTCAGTCGCATTGTCCAACGGTTCGACAAAGTTATCCCAGCTGACTTTTTCTTCCGGTGCTTCAAGCCGGGTAACAATAGCGCGGTTTTCATCCAGTAACGCAGAAATGGCGGGGGTGACATGGGCCGGCTTGACGGCGTCAAAGCGGGGCAGGTCGGAAAAGTCGAGCAGGGGATTCAAGTCGGTATTCATCGATCAGGCTCTTTCTGCGGCTTCAATAGTGTTCACAAGCAGCATCGTAATTGTCATGGGGCCGACACCTCCCGGGACCGGGGTGATGTAGCCTGCGACTTCCTTGGCATTGGCGAAATCCACATCGCCGCACAGCTTGCCCGCATCGTCACGATTCATGCCGACATCAATGACCACCGCACCAGGTTTGACCATATCTGCGGTGACGATATTGCGCTTTCCGGTTGCGACCACCAGGATATCGGCTTGCCGCGTGTGATGGCCGAGATCCTTGGTCTTGGAGTTGCAGATGGTGACGGTCGCACCAGCCTGCAAGAGCAGCATTGCCTGCGGTTTGCCGACAATGTTGGAGGCTCCTACAACCACCGCGTTAGCGCCGCGCACCGGGTAATCGATCGATTCCAGCATCTTCATCACACCATATGGGGTGCATGGGCGGAACAGGGGTTGTCCGGTCATTAACAAACCGGCATTGCTGATGTGAAAGCCGTCAACATCCTTTTCGGCTGCAATCGCTTCGATCACCTTATGTGCATTGATGTGTGCTGGCAAGGGAAGTTGCACCAAAATGCCGTTTATTTTGGGGTCGCGGTTGAGCGCATCAATGCGCGCCAGCAGCGCTTCTTCTGTCATGTCGCCAGCGTATTTTTCCAAGACCGAATGGATGCCGTTGTCTTCACATGCCTTTACTTTGTTACGCACGTAAACTTGCGATGCCGGGTTATCGCCCACCAGTACTACGGCCAGTCCGGGTTGTTTGCCTTTGGCGGTAAGGGCGGCGGCGCGCTTGGCGACATCCGTGCGCAATTCCTGGGAGAGTTGGGTTCCGTTAATCAGTTGTGCAGACATAGTGGTGATGAAGTAAGCCAAATTAAAACGAAATTATAAGACGCTGCGCTTGTTCAAGCTGTAACAGGCCGGGCTCATCAATGCTGCGCCGCCGCAAGGAAATTTCACATTATAAAAACACATACCGTAATTTGAAAACTTGCAAAAGTACTGTTAGAATCTTTTCATCACGCACCATCAAGGCAATTCCTTGTCAAAAAAAGCGCCCGATCATGCTACAGGTCGGGACGACACTTAATCTAGGAGACAAAACATGTCCGCCCAGCTCGACCAAGTGTTGGCGCAAGCCGCCAATGATCCTGATGTAATGGAAACGCAAGAATGGCTCGATGCGCTCGAAGCCGTTATCGACACCGAAGGCCCTGAGCGCGCTCACTACTTGATGGAACGCATGGTTGATCTGGCACGCCGCCGCGGCGCCCATATTCCGTTTTCCAGCAACACTGCTTACGTTAACACCATTCCCGCCCATCTCGGCGAACATTGTCCCGGCAACCTGGAATATGAAGAGCGCCTGCGCTCCTGGATGCGCTGGAACGCGATGGCGATGGTTGTAAAAACCAATCGCGCCGACGGCGATCTCGGTGGCCACATTTCCAGTTTCGCCTCGCTGGCCAACATGCTGGGCATCGGCTTCAACCATTTCTGGCATGCGCCGACTGAAGATCATGGTGGCGACCTGCTTTACATTCAAGGGCATTCTTCGCCTGGCATTTACGCTCGTTCCTTCCTCGAAGGTCGCGTGAGCGAAGAGCAATTGCTGAATTTCAGGCGCGAAGTCGACGGCAAAGGCCTCTCATCCTACCCGCACCCGAAACTGATGCCCGACTACTGGCAGTTCCCTACCGTATCGATGGGGCTTGGTCCGTTGATGGCGATTTACCAAGCGCGTTTTCTGAAATACTTGCACGCACGCGACATCGCGAAAACCGACAACCGCAAGGTCTGGGCATTCTGCGGCGACGGCGAAATGGACGAACCGGAATCGATGGGCGCGATCGGCGTTGCTGGCCGTGAACAGCTCGACAACCTCGTCATCGTGGTCAACTGCAATCTGCAACGTCTGGATGGACCGGTACGCGGTAATGGCAAGATCATCCAGGAGCTGGAAGCCGATTTCCGTGGCGCGGGCTGGAACGTCGTCAAGGTCATCTGGGGCGGCTATTGGGACGAACTGCTTGCGCGCGACAAGGACGGTATCCTGCAGCGCGTCATGATGGAAACCTGTGATGGCGAATACCAGAATTACAAAGCCAAGGATGGCGCCTATGTGCGCAAGCATTTCTTTGGCAAGCATCCGAAACTGCTGGAGATGGTCAGCAAGATGTCCGATGATGACATCTGGCGCCTGAATCGGGGTGGCCACGATCCGCACAAGATTTATGCTGCCTTCAAGCAGGCGCAGGAACATAAAGGCCAGCCGACGGTTCTGCTGGTAAAGACAATCAAAGGTTTCGGCATGGGCAAGTCGGGCGAGGCCCGCAACACTGCGCATCAAACCAAGAAACTCGACGACCAGGCCATTCGTGAAATGCGGGACCGTTTCGCTATCCCGATTCCAGACGACAAATTGCCGGAAGTGCCGTTCTTCAAGCCATCTGACGATGCGCCGGAAATGAAGTACCTGCACGAGCGTCGCAAGGCTTTAGGCGGTTACTTGCCGCAGCGTCGCATGCAAGCCGATGAAAAACTGGCGGTGCCGGATCTCTCCGCTTTTCAGGCAGTGCTCGACGCGACTGCGGAAGGCCGTGAAATTTCAACCACGCAAGCCTACGTGCGCATCATCACCACGCTGCTGCGCGATGCCAATCTCGGCAAGCGTATCGTGCCTATCCTGGTCGATGAAGCGCGTACTTTCGGCATGGAAGGATTGTTCCGTCAAATCGGCATCTTCAACCAGCAAGGCCAGTTGTACGAACCGGTCGATAAGGACCAGGTGATGTACTACCGTGAAGACAAGGCTGGCCAGATTCTGCAGGAAGGTATTAACGAAGCAGGCGCGATGAGTTCGTGGATTGCTGCGGCGACGTCGTACTCGACCAATAACCGCGTGATGATTCCGTTCTATATCTTTTATTCGATGTTCGGTCTGCAGCGTGTTGGCGATCTGGCATGGGCTGCAGGCGACATGCGCGCGCGTGGCTTCCTGCTTGGCGGTACCGCTGGTCGCACCACGCTGAACGGCGAGGGCTTGCAGCACGAGGACGGTCACAGTCATATTCTGGCATCGACGATTCCCAACTGTATTCCCTACGATCCGACGTTCGCGCATGAAGTCGCCGTGATCATTCACGATGGTCTGAAGCGCATGGTCGAAAAGCAGGAGGACGTGTTCTACTACATCACCCTGATGAACGAAAACTATAGTCATCCGGGGCTGAAGTCAGGTCAGGAGCAGGACATCCTCAAGGGCTTGTATCTGCTGCAGGAAGGCGACAAAAAAGCCAAGCAGCGTGTGCAACTGATGGGTTCCGGCACCATCCTGCGTGAAGTGATTGCCGCTGCCGATTTGCTGAAAGACGATTGGGGCATTGCTGCCGACATCTGGTCCGCGCCGTCGTTTACGCTGTTGGCACGCGACGGTCAGGATGTGGATCGCTGGAACCTGCTGCATCCGACCGAAGCCCCGCGCGTCGCGCACATAACGAAACAATTGCAGGGCACTACCGGCCCGATCGTTGCGTCCAGCGACTACATGCGTACCTTTGCCGAGCAAGTCCGGGCATTCATGCCGAAAGACCGTAACTACAAGGTATTGGGTACCGATGGCTTTGGCCGTTCCGACTCCCGGGTAAAGCTGCGCGAATTTTTCGAAGTCAATCGCTATTACGTGACTGTCGCCGCACTCAAGGCGTTGGCAGAAGACGGTGCGATCAAGCCAGCCGTGGTGGCTGACGCAATCGTCAAGTACGGCATCAACCCGAACAAGCCGAATCCGGTAACGCTGTAACTCTCACCTAGGGGCCGTCCAGGAATAAGTATGTGCATTTTGGCGGTCGTAGCGGGATGCGATGCAAGGCGCACGGCGCGCCGCAGTGCGAGCACTGCAAGCGACGAGCAACGCCGCAGCGCGTCCGCCACGACCAGCAAAAATGTGCACACTTATTTCTGGACGGTCCCTTAATAAGACAAACAATTCCCTCCTCTTCAAGAGGAGGGCTAGGGCGGGCATGGCTCCTTCATAGGGACCAGGCCTGTCTCTGGCCCGTCCTCCTTCAGGAAAGGAAGGGAACCAACGGAGCTAAAGTTATGAGCACAATTGAAGTCAAAGTCCCGGATATCGGCGATTTCAAGGAAGTGGAAATTATTGAACTGCTGGTCAAGCCGGGCGACACGGTCAAGGTCGACCAGTCGCTGATCACCGTGGAGTCGGATAAGGCGAGCATGGAAATTCCTTCCAGCCACGCTGGTGTCGTCAAGGAACTGAAGGTCAAGGTCGGCGATAAAGTGTCGGAAGGGAGCTTGCTGCTGATACTTGAGGAAAGCGCCGGTGTTGCCGCGCCTGCGGCAGCGCCCGCACCAGCCCCTGCCGCAGTGACAGCGCCGGTGACAGCTGCAGCCGCTTCTCCTGCGCCGGCGGGACCATCCATTGTCGAGGTGCAGGTACCGGACATCGGCGATTTCAAAGACGTGGAAGTCATCGAATTGCTGGTCAAGCCGGGCGACACGGTCAAGGTTGATCAGTCCTTGCTGACTGTCGAGTCCGACAAGGCGAGCATGGAAATTCCCTCGAGCCATGCTGGCGTCGTGCAAGAGTTGAAGGTCAAGATAGGCGACAAGGTATCGAAGGGTTCGCTAGTTCTGACATTGGCGACCGCAGGTGCCGGTGCAACACAGCCGACTGCCGTGACAAGCGCGCCGCAAGCTGCGGTGCCGACCAGCTCCGCCGTCAGTGCTCCTTCGCCAGCACCAGAACCAAAGCCTGCTCCGACCGTAGCGCTCGGTGCGACACCCACGAATGGTGCCAAGGCTCATGCGTCGCCCTCGGTACGCAAGTTCGCCCGTGAACTCGGCGTCGATCTTGGTCGCCTGAACGGTAGCGGACCGAAAGGTCGTATCCTGCATGAAGACGTACAGGCATTCGTGAAGGCAGTCATGTCCGGTGCCGCGAGTGCGCCCGTCGCCAGTGCACCGAAGGGGGCCGGCGGCACCTTTGATGTGTTGCCATGGCCGTCGCTGGATTTCTCCAAATTCGGTGCCACCGAGTTGCAGGCACTCTCGCGCATCAAGAAAATCAGCGGCCCGAATCTCCACCGCAACTGGGTCATGATTCCACATGTAACTCAGTTCGACGAAGCCGACGTGACCGACCTTGAGGAATTCCGCAAGGATTCCAATGCGGCGATGGCCAAGTCAGGTGTCAAGTTGACCATGCTGGCATTCGTGATCAAGGCGAGCGTATCGGCACTGAAGAAGTTCGCTGTTTTCAATTCCTCGCTGGACGAAAAGGGCGAGAACCTGATCCTCAAGAAGTACTACAACATCGGCTTCGCCGCCGACACGCCGAATGGCCTGGTTGTCCCCGTCATCAAGAATGCCGACACCAAGAGCATTTCGCAGATCGCACAGGAAATGGGCGATTTGTCGGCGCAAGCGCGTGACGGCAAGCTCAAGCCAGCCGACATGCAAGGCGCGACCTTCACCATTTCGTCGCTCGGCGGTATCGGCGGTACGGCATTCACGCCTATCATCAATGCACCGGAAGTCGCGATCCTGGGATTGTCGAAGTCATCGATCAAGCCGGTATGGGATGGCAAACAGTTTGCACCGCGCCTGATGCTGCCGCTGTCCTTGTCGTATGACCACCGGGTGATTGACGGTGCGATGGGCGCGCGTTTTGCCGCTTATCTGGCTGAGGTGTTGGGCGATATGCGCAAGACATTGCTGTAATCCAATAAGCGGGGGCGGCGTCAGGATAAACGGAAAATGAGAAAATTCTTCTCTTTTCGCCGAAGACTTGGCGCTTTCTTCCTTGCTTATGGAGACTAACAATGACCACCTGCGTCGTCGTCAAAAAGAACAACGAGATTGCCATCGCATCCGACTCACTCGTTACCTTCGGAGATACCCGCCTTTCGCATGCTTATGAGGTAAACGAAAAGATATTCCCTGTGGGCGATTCCTATGTAACGCTGGCTGGTACCGCTGCGCATTTTCCCGTCATGCGCAAGTTGCTGACCAGCATGGCGGAAGAATGCAAATTGTGCAGTCGCGATGATGTGTTCGAGACGTTTACGAAAGTGCACGAAATACTGAAGGAAAAGTATTTCCTCAATACGAAAGAAGACGAGGACGATCCGTATGAGTCGTCGCAGATTACAGCCTTGATTGCCAATCCGCATGGCATCTTCGGCGTGTATTCGTATCGGGAAGTTTTCAGCTTCGATCGTTTCTGGGGAATCGGCAGTGGTCGGAATTTCGCGCTCGGCGCTATGTATGCCGCGTATGACGGGCCGAACAATGCACGCGCAATAGCGGAAATTGGCGTGCATGCGGGCGCCGAGTTCGATAAGAGTACGTCCGGCCCCTTCAGGATTTACAGTTTTTCGATGAAGTGAATAACACTAACAATTCCCTTCCTTTCAAAGAGGGGTAGCGTTGGGGCAGTTTGGGTGCTTAACCGAAAGGTCCCCATCCCCGGCGCTTCCTCTTGAAGGGAAAGGACGAATGGAGCAAAAGCTATGAGCTTGATTGAAGTGAAGGTCCCGGATATCGGTGACTTTAAGGAAGTGGAAGTCATCGAGTTGCTGGTCAAGACCGGCGACACCATCAAGGTCGATCAGTCGCTGGTCACGGTCGAATCCGACAAGGCCAGCATGGAAATTCCATCAAGCCATGCCGGCGTCATCAAGGACCTGAAGGTCAAGATCGGTGACAAGGTGGGAGAGGGCTCATTGCTGCTCTTGCTGGAAGCATCCGAAACAGCGGCAGCTCCTGCTCCTGCAGCTGCACCGGTTGCAGCAGTGCCAGCACCTGTGGCCGCAGCACCGGCGCCGGCACCCATTGCTGGCAGCTATGCAGGCAAGGTGGACGTCGAATGCGATATGTTGGTTCTCGGTGCCGGCCCCGGCGGCTACTCCGCAGCATTCCGCGCTGCCGATCTCGGCATGAACACCGTGCTGGTCGAACGTTATGCCGCACTCGGCGGCGTGTGCCTGAACGTCGGATGCATTCCGTCGAAGGCCTTGTTGCATGTTGCCGCAGTGATCGACGAGACCGCTTCCATGGCGGCGCATGGGGTGACTTTCGACAAGCCGCAAATCGATATCGACAAACTGCGCGGATACAAAGAAAGCGTCATCAAAAAAATGACCACCGGCCTGTCCGGCATGGCAAAGGCGCGCAAGGTCAACGTGATACAGGGCGTCGGCCAGTTCCTGGGCCAGAACCATCTGGAAGTGACCGCTGCCGATGGCAGCAAGAAGACGCTCCAGTTCCGGCAAGCTATCATCGCCGCCGGTTCCTCGGTGGTGAAACTGCCATTCGTGCCGGAAGATGCGCGCATTGTTGATTCCACCGGTGCGCTGGAACTGCGTTCGGTGCCGAAGCGCATGCTGGTTATCGGCGGCGGCATCATCGGCCTCGAAATGGCCACTGTATACTCCACGCTAGGCGCACGTATCGACGTCGTGGAAATGATGGATGGCCTGATGCAAGGTGCAGACCGTGACATGGTCAAGGTATGGCAAAAGTTCAATGAAAAGCGCTTCGATAAGGTCATGACCAAGACCAAGACCGTCGCCGTGGACGCCTTGAAGGAAGGCATCAAAGTCACGTTCGAAAGCGCCGATCCGGCCGTTGCCGCGCCTGAGCCGCAGTTATACGACATGGTGCTGGTCGCAGTCGGCCGCAGTCCGAACGGCAAGCAGATCGCTGCCGATAAAGCCGGGGTTGCGGTCACTGATCGCGGCTTCATCAATGTCGATTCGCAGATGCGCACCAACGTGCCGCATATCTTTGCGATCGGCGATATCGTCGGCCAGCCTATGTTGGCACACAAGGCGGTGCATGAAGCACACGTGGCTGCGGAAGCGGCTGCCGGGCAAAAGTCCCATTTCGATGCGCGCGTGATTCCGTCAGTGGCGTATACCGATCCGGAAGTGGCATGGGTCGGCATTACCGAAGACGAGGCGAAAGCAAAGGGCATCAAACTGGAGAAGGGCTTGTTCCCGTGGATGGCAAGCGGTCGCGCGGTTGCCAACGGCCGCGACGAAGGTTTTACCAAACTGCTGTTCGACGCGGAAACGCATCGCATTGTCGGTGGCGGTATCGTCGGTACCCATGCAGGCGACATGATCGGCGAGATTGCGCTCGCGATCGAGATGGGTGCTGATGCGGTTGACATCGGCAAGACGATTCATCCGCACCCCACATTGGGCGAGTCGATTGGTATGGCGGCTGAAGTGTTCGAAGGTGTTTGCACCGATTTGCCGCCAGCTCGGAAGAAATAATTCTTTCGTTTTGCCAATAGTCAAAGGGGCGATGCCAGTCGGCATCGCCCCTTTTTGTTTTTTTGCGGATTATTGTGCGACGACTGCTTTGCCGTCGCAGGCTGTGCGAGCCCAAGGAAGCCCTGTCACCGGAAACGATGATTGGTATGGCGGCTTCCTCATTCAAAGGAAAAACGGTTCATATCCTCCGGATAAACGGAAGAATGTCATTGAGGGGGAATTTGATTGCGCCCAGGCGTCTGCCGGTCCCGCACTGGGCGCCCCTGCGGGATCGCTCAGTGTCCGAGTTTTGTCAGAACTTCCGACAGCATCGAAATCATTTGATCGATTTCTTCAGTGCTCACATTCAGCGCCGGCATGAAGCGCAGCAGGTCCGGACGCGGTGAGTTGAGTAGCAGGCCGACCGGATTCATGTCGCGCGCAGTTTCCACGATGCTCGGGCCAATATCCTTGCCTAGCTTGAGCGCGCGTAACAACCCTTCTCCACGCTCACCTTCCAGATCGTGTTTTGCACAGAGCTTGAGCAATTCGGCGCTGAGGTAGGCGCCTTTGTCTTTGACCGATTGCAGGAAGCCGGGCTCAATCAACTCCTTGAGTACCGCGATACCGGCAGCAGTCATCAGCGGATTGCCGTTGTAGGTACCGCCTTGCTCGCCCGGTTCGAAGCAGGCAATCTCTTCAC
This sequence comes from Noviherbaspirillum sp., assembly GCA_035539595.1. Lineage (GTDB taxonomy): Bacteria > Pseudomonadota > Gammaproteobacteria > Burkholderiales > Burkholderiaceae_D > Noviherbaspirillum. The sequence continues at coordinate 624 of DATLIB010000264.1, read as the reverse complement.
GTGCCAGCAGTGCCGCTAACGGCACACCACCGCCGATGCCTTTGCCGAGCGTCATGATGTCGGGGACGACGTCCGACAACTGATACGCGAACAATTCCCCAGTGCGGCCCATGCCAGTCTGTACTTCATCGACAATCAGCAACAGGCCGCGCTGCTTGGTCAGTTCGCGCAATCCCTGCATGAATTCACGTGTTGCTGGCACCACGCCGCTTTCGCCTTGCACCGGTTCCAGCATGACTGCGACAGTCTTGTCGGTGATCAGTTTTTCTACGCTGTCCAGATCGTTCAGTTCGGCTTTGAAGAATCCAGGTACTTGCGGAGCAAACATGCTATCCCAACCAGCTTTGCCGCTGGCAGACATGGTGGCCAAGGTGCGGCCGTGGAAGCCGTGGTTGAAGGTGATGATCTCGTAGCGATTATCACCGGCGGCATTTTTGTTTTTCTTGCCCCACTTGCGTGCAAGTTTGATCGCACCTTCATTGGCTTCCGCGCCGCTATTGGTGAAAAACACGCGATCAAAACAGGAATTCGCTGTGAGTAGCGACGCCAGCACGATCGACGGTTCGTTATAGAAAGCTGGCGACGGATTGATCAGTTTGGTGACCTGCGTACTCACCGCATCGA
>DATLIB010000263.1:0-17332 GCA_035539595.1 Noviherbaspirillum sp. | reverse complement strand
TTCACCCCATTGGCGTGGTGCAGACGGGATGCGAAGCAAGGCGCAACGAGTGCCGTGTGGCGAGCCACACAAACGAGGTGCAACGCCGCAGCGCACCCGTATGCAACGCGAAAATGGGAGGAAGATCCCCGGAAATCACCTTAATACGCGTTGCTTCCAGTCCACCCCTTCACGGCTGTCCACGCAATAATTTTTAAATCCAGCCAAAGGCACCAATGCTGGATGTAGTGCAAATCGAATTGCACGCGCCGCGCCATCTTGTCCATCGTATCCGTCTCGCCACGCAGCCCGTGGATCTGCGCCCATCCGGTAATACCCGGCTTGACCCGATGGCGTTGCATGTATTCGTCCAGCAGGTCACCGTAAAGCGCGGTGTGCTGCACTGCGTGCGGCCTGGGCCCAACAACCGACATCTCGCCCTTGAATACATTGATGAACTGCGGCAGTTCGTCGAGGCTAGTGCGTCGGAGGAAACGGCCGATCGGCGTGATGCGGTTGTCGTTGCGCGCGGCTTGTTTGACGGTCTTGCCGTTGTCCGCGTCGAACAGTTTCATGCTGCGGAACTTGTAGATCATGAACGGTTTGCCGTTCAAGCCGCTCCTGGCCTGTTTGTAAAACACCGGTCCAGGTGACGACCACTTGATGCAGAATGCAATCACTGCGAACAGGGGGGCCAGCAGGGCGAGCGCCGTCAGTGCGAACAGGCGGTCGAATACTTCCTTGACCAAGGCTTCCCAGTTGTCATGATCCGGACAACTCAGCGCGACAGCCGGCATGCCAAGGAATTCGACGATGCGATGGCTAAGCACCTGCACACTGAAGGCATCGGGGACAAAGCGAACGTCGACCAGCGCATTGCGCAAAAGGTACTGCAGTTGCAGCAGCTTTTCCGATTGATGGACTGGCAGCGCGATCCAGATCTCATGGACGTGATGGGTCTCCACATACTGATGGATGCCCTCGATCCGATCGATTCGGTGCACGCCTGGCGGAACGGTGGCAGAAAGCGCGTCGGAGTCGGTGTAGACCGCGACGACGTCGAAGCCAAACCAGTCCTGCTGCAGTGCGCGTTGATGCATTTCTTTCGCGGTCCGTCCATAGCCGACGATGACAACCCGTTTGGTGAACATGCCGTGCACGCTGCGAAGGTGACGCATGAGGTAATACAGCGTGAGCCGAAAGCCACCCAGGAAGACGAGACCGATGAGGAACCAGAAGACGATCCACAATCGCGAGATGTCACCCGCTTCTTTCAGCAGGAGGCCAAGCATCAGACCCGCTGCGATCGAGCTGCCAAACGAGAAAGCCACTGCCCTGAATACCTGGATCATCGAACGCCCTCGCAGGGAGACCGGCAGGCCGGTGGGAAAGCCGAAAAACAGCAGCACGCAACAGGCATACAGCGGGACGGTGTAAATGGCGGGCAGATCCGTAAGAGGGTGTTCGAAACGCAACAGACTCGCCAGCTGTGCGGCGAGCGCGAGAACAATCACCTCGCAGGACCGGCGCAACCAGTCGAAGCAGATTTGCTGGACGGTACGGCTCACGATCCTAGAGCCTCCAGACGTTGGCACCGTATTCGCTTAAGCGCGCAGCGTTGAATACGGCCTTGACGTCTGTAAAGCATCCGCCATCATTGAGTTTCTCCATGAATTGCGTGGGCTTCATTTCTCGGTACTCGTTGTGCGGTACGGCAGCAACGATCGCGTCCGCGCGTGGCAGTTCCTCCCAGGAGACTAGCGGAATGCCATACTCTCGCGCGGCTTCATCGGGATCGGCACGCGTGTCGTGAACGTGCACGTCTGCGCCGAACGCTTCGAACTCGCGGATCATGTCGACCACTTTCGAATTGCGCAGGTCCGCGCAGTTTTCCTTGAAGGTCAGGCCGAGGATGTTCACCTTTGACCTCTTGTGGAAGCAGCCGCTGGCGATCATCCGCTTGACGGTCTGCTGAGCGATGTACTTACCCATGCCGTCGTTGATCCGGCGGCCGGCCAAAATCACCTGCGGGTGATAGCCAAGCATTTCCGCCTTGTGCGTCAGGTAGTAAGGATCGACGCCAATGCAATGTCCGCCGACCAGGCCGGGCATGAACTTGAGGAAATTCCACTTGGTTCCTGCCGCATCAAGCACTTCGCGCGTGTCGATCCCGACCTTTTCAAAGATCATCGCGAGTTCGTTCATGAGCGCGATGTTCAAGTCGCGCTGGGTGTTCTCGATCACCTTGCAGGCTTCCGCAACCTTGATGCAGGAACAGCAATGCACTCCCGGCTTGACGATCATTTCGTAGAGGCTCTTCACCTTTGCCAAGGTTTCCGGGGTGTCTCCGGACACGACCTTGATGACCGTGGTCAGGCTGTGCGCACGGTCGCCCGGATTGATCCGCTCGGGCGAGTAGCCGACATGAAAATCCTGTAACCAGGTCATGCCGGACGCCTTCGCGAGCACCGGAACGCAAACCTCTTCGGTCACGCCAGGGTAGACGGTGGACTCGTAGATGACGATGGCACCGCGCTTCATGAAGCGACCGACGAGATTGCTGGCCGACTCCAGTGCGTGGAGATCCGGTCGGTTCGCCTCGCTGACCGGCGTGGGCACGGCAACAATGATGAAGTCCGCCTCGGCCAGGCAGGACGGATCGGCAGAAAATTCCGCATGGCGAGCCTGCATCAACTCGTCGTCAGGTATCTCGCTCGACGGATCGCGACCCTGCCGGCAGCTATCCACCTTGTGTGTTGCGACGTCGAAGCCGATGGTGCGAACCATTTTCCCGAACTCGACCACCAGCGGCAAGCCGACATAACCTAAACCTATGACTGCGATGACCATACGTCCCCCTTGCTCGTTCTTATGCAGGTAAATTCGATCCTCGTTCTACGCCTATGCGCGCAATGCCTCGGGACCGGATGCAGATTGAATGGAAGGCCAGTGGCGGCTGACCAGTTCTTTCGTGTGGCGGATGTTGTCCCGGCGTGAAGCGCCAAAGACAATGGACTGGATGTTGGGTTGGCGACAAACCCATTCGATGGCTTCCTTGGCCGGAATGGCGCCGGAGGCAAATACCGACATGGCAATCGCGCGGCAATCGTGCTCCTGCAGCGCTCGCCGGTAGGTTTCTTCCCCGCCGCACATGCGGTAGCCGATCATGTTGATGTTGGCGCATACGATCGGATTCTCTATGCCGACATCGTCCAGCGTATCGAGCAGAAGAGGCAGATTCATTGTGATGAAGCCAGGTTCCGCGTTGTAGCGCTTCTCGATGTGCTCGGCAAATATTCGGAACGGCTCTTTCATGCCAAGGCCGAGCAGCAGGTCGACGACGACATTCTGCAAGAAGATGACCGGTGTTTTCACGCCGGCGAACATGCTCATTTCTGCATCTACCAGCAGCGTGATGATGCCTTCGATGTCTTTTCTTGCCAGGGATAGCCCACCACGGGCAAGCGCGTTGAAAATGCCTTGTTCCGGTGTGAAACGCTTGAGCGCGCCGAGCATGCCGAGTTCCGTCACCGCGTTGGCGTACTTGTGCGCGTACGGCATGCAAGGAAGAAACGCGAAATCGCGGTAACGATCGGGATGCGAACGCATGTGTTCGCAGATGTCCGCGATTCGGCCATGCGTGGTGCACATGAACGACCGGATGCCCTCGTCGTAGGCGGCATCGAGCACGTCGATGACGGGTTCGATGCGCTGGAAGCGCATCGCCTGCGCGCGTGCCTTCTCTTCCGACTGGTGGTTGATTCCGAAAAACTGGTTGTCGCCAAATAGCAGTCTATCCATGGTTTTCTCCCAACTCGTGCGTCAATGTCGTGCGCGTCAATGTCGTGCGTTAGTGTCGCGCGCCACCGGTGCCGAACAAAAATCGTTTTTCCCGTTTGCCGTCTGTTGGGGCAGGCATGTGTGAATGGGACGTCAAAGGGTCGCGCTGTGCATCGTCGATCATCATGGCAATGATGCGATCGGTGATGGCTGCCTCGCTGAAGGAGTTGATGTTTTCTTCTGCACCGTTGCTGTCGATGCATTGGACAAAGTGATCGAGCTGCGCGGAATACTCCTCGCCGCGCAGGTAGAACCAGACCGGGTTTGTGAGGTCGGTGGTATAGCGGACGTTCCAGCCCTGGCAGTACCCATCGGGTGCGCCGTCCGCGTTACGCAGGTAGACCTGCATTTCCTGCCTGTCGGCGACAATGCTGCCGTTCTTGCCCCAGGCGCTGATCTTGGTACTCATCTTGCGATATGACTCGTCGCTCCAGTTCACGAAGATTTGTGCGCTTTTCGACTGGTCGAAATACAGGGTACCGACTACGATGTCCTCGGTGTCGGACGAGAACATCTTGTTCAGCATCGAGCTGCCGACTGCCCTCGGCTCGCCGAGATACCAGTTAAGAAGGTTCAGTGGATGCGCCGCATAGTCGTACAGGCAGCTCCCGCCCTCGGAACGTTTGGTGCGCCAGGTGGAACCGGCCGACTTGAGCACAACGGGGCCGTACGCTTCTGCACGCATATGCGTGACTTCGCCAATCGCGCCAAGGTCGAGCAAGCGCTTGACTTCGCGGAAAGTACCGATGAAGCGGTGGTGGTAACCGACTTGGTTGACGAGACCTTTTTCGCTGGCCAGTCTGGTCAATTCTTCGCCGTCGCGCGTGTTCAGGCAAAGCGGCTTTTCGCAGAATACGTGGATGTTCCGTTCCAGTGCCGCCCGCACCATCGGTGCGTGGAGACGGGAGGGAGTGGAAATGACGACCGCATCCAACGGTACCTCGGCAAGCATGTCTTCGTATCGGGTAAAGGTGCGCATGCCGGTATATTTATTCAGGATGTCGAGGAGATATCCCGCGGAGTCACACACGGCGTCGATGCTGACGCGTGGATGGGCATTGATCATCGCGTGATGGGACAGGCCCATCTTTCCAAGCCCGACGACGCCTACGCGGATCATGTTGTCGGATCCTTTCGATGCAATCGATTTATCCATTCGATGTCCCATATTGAAATATTGTTAATAATTTGCGCGCAGCCCTCCGGCCTGTCTTGCGGAAGCGGCATCGGAAAAAACCGGTATGGCGGTCTACAGTGGCTGCGACTCCACTAACACCGAGCCGACCACGGTGACAGACAGGTGGGCGAATTGTTCGTTGACTTCATGAAGCCAGGACAAGCGTGTCCTGTCCTTGGACGCGACCAGCAGAACCCCGCCGGAGCGGGCGGCGACGGTGGCCGAATCTGCCTCGATGGAAAAGGCAGGCACGTCGTAAAGCATCACGTCGAAGCAGCTGTCGAACGTCTGCTTCAAGTCGATGAATGCCTTGCGGCTGATGAGCTCCTGCGGGTTGGGCGTCGGTGTGCCAGCGGGCAGCACCGACAGATTCGGAAAAGGCTTCACCGGACACAGGCTTTCCATGCCGGCCCGCTTTGCGAGCATGTCGGAGAGCCCCTGCCGGCTCTCCAGTCCGAAGATGTCCTTCTGGTGCGGCCTGCGCAGGTTTGCATCCACGACCAGTGTGCGCAGGCCGATCTGGGAGAACATCACGCCGAGGTTGGCGACGAGTAGGCTGGTTTCTGCTTCGGATTCCTTGTCGAGGCACATCACCGCCAGTGAACGCTGCCCGTTATCGAACCAGCGGAGCTTGAGTTGGCTGCGCAATGCCCGTAATGTTTCGGCTTGCTCCCCGAAGGGAGCATGCGCAGCGATCAGGCCCGGCTTGTACCGCGCATGGTCGGAATTCAGGTAGGCATAGTCGAATTGCCGCGCAAGCACTGCTTCGATATCGGATTCCCTGATCAAGCCTAGTGCGACACCGGCCTGTCCGAACCGAATCCCGCGGTCGTACTGGCAGCGCAATATACGATCGACATCGTCTGACTTCAATTTCCCCATCTCGACCAGCATGGTACCCATGCATGTCTCACGAGGATGATGCGAGAGCAGGTCGGTCTCATGGATGGCTCGATCATTCATTGCTCGGATCCTTTCCTGGTACGTGTGCTTTCATGCAAGCGCCTGGGGCTGTGCGACGAGTGGAGACGTTGCCTGCAACAGCGCAGTGCTCCTGACGGTGCCCAGAACAGGCAAATTCACCAGTTCGAGGTCGTCAACCGAGCGTACGCGGCGGTCGAGCAGTTCGGCGACAAGACAGAGGCCGATGCCAAGAACCGTGCCAAGGGCGATCGAAAGCAGGGCATTGAAGACAACATTGGGGCCGCTGCTCTTGGCGGGCGGCACGGCGGCTGTGAGCAGCGCGACGTCAGCATATCCGCCGTTGGCTTCCGCGCTTGCTTGCTGGAGTCGGTTGGCGGAGGTGTCATAGTCCCTATGGACAGTATCGACTTCCTTGTCAAACAGTGCCAATTCGGCGCGAGCACGGTTCAGGGCCAGCACCTTCTCACGTTGCGCATCCAGCCTGGTCTGCAGTTCCTTTTCCCGGAGCTGGGCGATGTGTGCGCCAGCCCTGACGCTGGCCGACTTCAACCGGATTTGTTCCTTCAGAGCAGCACTCGCCTTCGCCACTTCTGCCTGCGCGGCCTGGTAGCTGGCATGTTCCGGGGTAAAGCGGGTGGCCACCGTCGCCAGCGCGGTTTCCCCTCGAACCAGTGCGGCCTTGAGATTCTGGATCAACGCATCGCCGATCACTTCAGGCGCGTGATCCCTTCCTTCCCGTGCCTGGCGCGAACGGGAAGAGGCTTCCGCCGATTGCGCCTGGGCGGCAATCAATTGTGCGCCCAAGTCCTTGAGTCGGGCTGTTTCCACATCGAGTCGCTCATCAATACTGATCAGTCCTTTTTCTTCCATAAAGGCGGCCCGCTTGTTATGGGCTTCCTGTAACTGCGCGCGCAACTTCGCTACCTGGCCGCTCAGGTAGGATGACAGCTTCTTCATCGGATCCGCCCGCAGCTCGACCGTGGTTTGTTGGTATTTTTCCGCAAAGGCATTGGCTACTGCCGCCGCAAACTGCGGGTCGCCGGCCTTGACATGGATGCTGACGACACTGCTGTCGCGCGATGCATCCACGCTCACCTTCTTTAGCAGTTGGTCCGCAAGCCAGTCGTGAATGCCGATATTGACAGGAGCCGCACTTGCATAGTCCTGGCGGGCCGCATCGCTCTCTGTCATCTTGAGTTCTTCCACGACCTTCTTCGCGACACTTTTGCTGGCGATAACGCCGGCCTGCGTCGCCATGTAGCCCGGCATGAGTTGCGCGGGAAGGACAACACCATTGAGCGGATCGACGCCTTTGTAGCTGAGAACAAGGGTAGCGGTCGCCTTGTAGCTCGCGGGAAGCGCAAGGCTGAGTCCGACGACCGTCACCATGGTGAGCAGCAAGGTGTAAAACAACAACTTGCGCCGCGCACGGATTGCGTTAAGAAACTGGGGGAAGCTCATGGGCACTCACTCTTTCAATGCTTTCTCGAACAGCGTGCGGATATGCTGCGCTCAGGCAGAGCGACAGCAACGCTTGTGCATTGCTGCATACGCCTGCCGCACTATTCTAGGCGGCCGCGACATAAAGAATGAGTATGAATTTTCGATAGATCGCGCGTCTTTCGGTCGCGCAATCGATGGATTGGAGGGACTCAATCCGCGATGAATTGGCGAAGCGCATTGACCAACGCCGCCTTTGTCCCCGTTTCGATATAGGCAGCGCCAATGGCAGGTGCTTCAATCGAGAGCGCCGATGGAAGGCTCCGTTCATCATCGATGATGCGCATTCCCGGTCGACCTGCCAGCCATCTGGCCGTAGCAAGCTGATGATTGCTGGTGACTTCTCCCAGTTCGGGGCGGCGAGGCAACATCACGAGGGGTTTGTTGCTCTCGAAAGCGGTGATGACCGTGCCCATGCCAACGTGGGAGACGACGACATCGCTGGCGGCGAAGTGGCCGCGAAAGTCGGCCGGGCTGATGAAATGCCGATAGTCGATATGCTCGGGACGCAAATCGCTGTCGCCAATTTGTGCGAACACCTCTGCATGCCGGTTGGCGCCGGCCCATGCATCCATGGCATGGACCAGGCGGTCGAACGGCAGCATCGAGCCGACGGTGAGGAAAATTCTCATAGCACGCTCCCTATGTAAGTGGGACCATGTTGACCGGCGAGATGGGGCCATTGCGTCAGCCACAGGTCCGCGTATCGCCGGGCCTTTGTTCCGGACAATGACATCTGCTCGACGTTAGCGATGCTGTCGATCCAGGCCGTGCGCGCACCGAACATTTTTCCCAGGCGAAGCGCCAGCATGCCCGGTGCAGAACCGGTCGTCATGATGACGGTTGGCCGTTCGCGGGCAATGATGAAAGCCAGCTTCATGATGGCCCATACAATCGACCATTTGTGCAGGCGGCTGACATCCGGAATGGCATAGAACCGGTGCGGTGCGGCATCCGCACGATACATTTCCTTCACGCCGACAAAAGCGACGTCATGCCCGTCGAAGATTTCCTTCAGACACATCATCTGCGTCCAGTGTCCACCACCGGACGCGACTGCAAGAATTTTTTTCATGCGCATCTCCATGCCTGACGAAAAGCGTCCTGCTCGACTGCATGCTGCCGCGCGTACCGGGTGCCGAACCAGTGCTCATGCCACGCGCAGAACATCAATACAATCCAGAGTTTTTCGGCATAACCGTTGCTGCCGCGGAGATGTGCCTGCCACGCGCGATCGATGACGGGCCAGTGGAGGAGATCCTGCGTATGGGAGCGTCCATAGGCCAATGTCGATTCGACCCAGTCGCGCATCCCGGATACCATCCATCGACCGACCGGCACCGAGAACCCTTGCTTTGGCAGGTTCACGATCTCATTGGGGACATAGCGCCCCAGGAGTGCGCGCAGAATGCGTTTGGTCCCGAGCGGGCTCGCCTTCAGTGACGGTGGCAGCTTCCACGCGAACTCCACCACGCGATGGTCGAGCAAGGGCGAGCGCGCTTCCAGTGACGCCGCCATGCTTGCCCTGTCCAGCTTGACCAGCAGGTCGCCGGACAAGTAGTGCTTCGTCTCCCAGAACTGCATCATCTCGGACGGCTCGCCAAGCAGGCAGTTCGGCACAGCGTAAGGATCGTCCGGCAGCAGGCGGGCATGTTTGCGCAGCACTTCTTCGGGCTCCCAGAAGGAGAGGAATGCCTTGGCGCGCTCCGCTGGGTCGTCCTGCACGATGGTCCGCGCGAATTTGGCCGCCTTGGAAGAAATGAAGCGCGGCCTGCGCGACGCCGGAATCACTGCGGCGATTCCACCCCATGCGCGCGCAGGCACGCGGGAGATGATGCCTGCGACCGCACGCCTTACCGGGCGCGGCGCCCGGAACAGGGCACCCATCAATCCGTCCTCATTGCGATAGCGCACATAGCCTCCGAACGATTCGTCACCGCCGTCGCCGGTCAGCGCCACCGTTACCTGGCTCCGTGCCAGCCTGGACAGCAGGAGCGTCGGAATCTGCGACGCATCGGCAAACGGTTCGTCGAATGTCATGGGTAGGGCGGGTATGACCTGCTGCGCCTCGGCCTGACTGACATAGAACTCGGTATGATCGGTGCCCAGATGGTGCGCGACCGACTTTGCCGCTGGCGCCTCGTCGTAATCAGCCTCCAGGAAGCCGATGGAAAAGGTCTTGACCTTGCTGATGCTCGCCTCCTGCATCAGCGACACGATCAGGCCCGAGTCGACGCCGCCGGACAGGAAGGCGCCGAGGGGCACATCGGAGAGCATCCGGCGCCTCGTCGCGTCCCTGAGCAGGGCAAGCAGCGAATCCTCGGCTTCGCGTTGATCATGCAGCCGCTGATGCGACTGCCGGGTGACCACTTCCGACAATTGCCAGTAGACGTGCGCTATCGGCGTGGTTCCAAGCCTGATTTCCATCGCCGTCCCCGGCATGATCTTCTCCACTCCTTTGAAGATGGAAACATCGTCGGGAATGTACGAGAAGCGGAAGAACTCGTGCAGCGCGCGCGGATCGATTGCCGGATCAAAACCGGGGAACTGCCAAAAAGCCTTGGGCTCGGAGGCAAAGACAATGCCGCCCCGGCCGTCCCTGTACAGGTAGAGCGGCTTCTTGCCCATGCGGTCGCGGCAGAGCCATAGCGTGCGGGACTGCAGGTCCCAGGCCGCAAAGGCGAACATGCCCTGCAGCCGACGGCAGGCCGCCATGACGCCCCAATGCGCGAGCGCCTCCAGCAGGACCTCGGTGTCGCTGCGCGAGCGGAACTGGAACCCGGCGGTTTCGAGTTCGCTCCGTAGTTCCTCGTGGTTGTAAATCTCACCGTTGAATGCAATGACAAAACGTCCATTGGCGGAAGTCATGGGCTGGTGCCCGCCTTGAGAAGTGTCGACCACCGAGAGGCGGGCATGACCGAGCGCGACATGCTGTTCCGGTTGAAGCCAGATGCCGCGGTGATCAGGACCGCGGTGCGCCAGCGCGCCGATCATGCCGGCAATGATTTCCCTATCCCGGCCATTCCGCCAGAGATCTCCGCTTGCCAGAAAACCGCTTATTCCGCACATGAGCACTACTCCTTGGCATGGTGTTCGTGACATTGCCGGAATGCCGTCCGTTCGGCGTACAGCGATTCCAGTACCGGCAAGATGGCTTCCTTTGAAAAACGCGTGAGGATCGCTTCCCTGGCCGCACGGCCGACGGTGACACGCGCAGACGCATTTCCGGCCAAGGCAACAAGCCGTTCTTGCAAGGCGCAGACATCGCCTGGCGGAACAAAAAAACCATTGACGCCATGCGCGATCAACTCGGGAATGCCGCCAACCGGCGTGGTCACGACGGGAATGCCCCAGGCCATCGCCTCCAGCACGCTGACGGGCAATCCCTCGTTATAGGAGGGCAAGACAAAGACATCCGTCTCGGCCAGCAGTCGCTGTTTCTCATTGCCGTCGACCCAGCCGAGAAAGCTCACATGGCGACCCAAGTCCAGATCGCGCGCGAGGGCTTCGGCCTTCTCGATTTCGCCATTGCCGCCGATGCTCAGGTGCAGCCTCGGCTCGCGGCGTACGGCTTGTGCAAACGCCTGCAACAAGTCGTAGCTGCCCTTGCGTTCGCCGACGATGCCGAGGAAAAGCACATTGATCCTGCCGGATGCTTCATCCGGTGCGGAACCGTTGGCAACGGTGCGCGAAACGGTACGCAATTCGGGTATCTCGACATAGTTGGGAAGCACGACGATGCGCGCATCGGGTGCGACGGAGCGGACGAAGTCGCGCCAGGACGCCGACAGCACGAGGACGGCCGTCGCGGCATTCAGCTGCCCGGATGCGATGCGTTGCGCCCACGACGGGAGCGCATCGTAAAACTCCTTCATATCGGAACCATGCAAATGCAGAATCACGTCGATGCCGAACAGGCGCGCGGCCGAAGCGAACAAGGACTTGCGCCAGAAGCTGCCGTACATGGAGATATGGCAGTGCACGACGGCAATGCGGCCGAACGTGGCGAGTGCGAGAAAGTGCAGATAGGCATAGAGCGCGCAGCCGAGCCTGCGCAGCAACGTCCCTTCGACATGGCTGGGGATGAAGCGGATGTTCCAGCGGTCGAACAAGCCGTCGCGCCGGTAAGTTTCCACCACCGAGAGCATGCCACCCTTGCCTGCGGTGGACAACATGACAATCGTCTTTCTTGCAATCGTCTTTCGATCTGGCATATGTGATTCCATGGGCACGGAATACCGCATTGCGCTCATCGTCGCAGTCCACCGATGGAAAAGGTTTGTTCTGCATCAGTGCTGCCAACCATATAGGGTCCTGAAACACAACGGAAATTTCGATAGACAGGAATATGCAAAGTCCCCGGTCGATTTCCCTCAATGTTGCGTCGTTATTCGCGCTCATCATGGGATCCTCCTTGCAAATGACCGGGGTTGTGCTGCCTATGAATTCCCATCGCGTACGTGGCTTTGATGGATTGCGCGGGCTGGCCGCGCTCGCCGTCTTTATGGAACACAAGGTGTTGAGCGGGATCGGCCTCGGGGGGCTGGGAGTCATGCTGTTCTTTGCCTTGAGCGGTTATCTGATCATCGGCACCCTGCACAAGCAACGCGGTCGAATCGACGCCTGCTCCTCCAGTGTGCGGGATGCCATGTTCGACTTCTGGACGCGGCGGATCCTGCGCATCTTTCCGCTCTATTACCTGATGCTCTTCCTGATTGGCGCCTGGCAGCTCGTGGGAGGAGGGAACCTGCTCGAAGCGGGATTGCACTGGTATGCTGCCTACGTATCGAATTTCTTCGTCGCCCATATTGCGCAGGAATGGTCGAAGTTTTCGCACCTGTGGAGTCTGTCGGTGGAGCAGCAGTTCTATCTGATGGCCGCACCACTGTTCCTCTGTATTCCCATCGTCCTTCACCGGAACATCTTGTACATGACGCTGGCGGCTTCCGGCGCCTCGCTCCTGCTATCCAGCTTTTTGTTCAACAATGCCATTGCGTTTTACTTGTCGCCGCTGCCCAATTTCGGCTTGATGGCCGTTGGCGGCCTGCTTGCGCTGGAGTCCCGCAAGTGGGCGTGGAAAAACACACACTGGAACCTCGTCTTGCTCAGCGGTTTGTTGATGCTGCCTATGATTGTCGGTCTCGAACAAATGATGCTGAATTTGGAGCAGGCGGGCAAACCGGTACCAATACAAATGGCTGCCGTGAAAGTGTTGTTGAGTTACTGGTTCGCCTTTTCTACGATCGGGTATGTGAGCAACCGGCAAGACAGTGTGGCGACAAAGCTGCTCTCTGTGCGATGGCTCACCTACATCGGCACGATCAGTTACGGCTTTTATGTTTTTCATCTGTTTCCGCCGTCTTACGATTTCGTTGCCCGGACCTTGCATCTGCCGCCATCAATGGACTTTGTCCAGGAATACTGGGTCGTCGTGCAATTCCTGATGACGGTGGGCATCGCCTCGCTATCCTGGCACTTTTTCGAAGAGCCTATCCTGCGATTGAAGGATTCCTATCGGCTCCGGAAAATGGCAACGAGTTGACTGGGGCACCTGCGCCATTCCGGTTATTTCCTCTTGGGCGCAACATCTGCCAAGTGCCTGATTCGTTTAGGACGCCAGCTGCAATTACTTTGTATACCAGGGGCTATACCATGTACGGCTGCATGACCTCCGCGATCCAGGCCATGAAGAGTTGCACCCGCTTGGGAAGGTGGCGGCGGTTGGCATACAGCAGGGAGACGGGCATGGGCTCGGCGCGGTATTGGGGAAGGACTTCCACCAGCCGGCCTGCTTCGATCAAGTGCCGCACACCTGGCTCGGGCGCCTGGATCAGGCCGAGGCCGGCAAGACAGGCCGCTTGGTAGGCCTCCGCGTTATTGACCGTAATGACGCCCGCCATGTCCATACAGCGGTATCCATCAGCGTCCGCGCCGGCGTCGACGTACTCCCAGCCGGGGGACTTCGCGCCCAGTGTTTGCATATAGTGAATCAGCCTGTGCCGCGCGAGGTCGTCCAGCGACTGAGGCATGCCGTAGCGTTCAAGGTAGGAGGGGCTGGCGCAGTTGGTCATGCGGAAGCGCCCGAGCGGACGGGCGATCAAGGTGGAGTCGGTCAGCTGGCCGACTCTGAGCACGCAGTCGAATCCTTCTCGCACGACATCGACGCGGCGATCCGTACTACTGAACTCCAACACCACATTCGGATGGGCGTCGAGGAAGGTGGGGAGCTGCGGAATCACCATGGTCTTTGCCACACCGCTCGGCATGTCTACGCGCAGGCGTCCGCTGACCGCCGCTGCGTCCTGATGGAACATGGATTGCAATTCCTCCATGTCGGCCAGCAGATCCTTGCTGCGTTCGTAGAAGGCGAGCCCGTCCTGGGTCATCTGCACTTTGCGCGTGGTCCGGTGCAGGAGGCGCGCGCCCAGCATGTTTTCCAATTGCTTCACTGCGCTTGAAATACTGCCCTTTGGCAGCCCAAGACTATCCGCCGCCTGGGTGAAACTAGACAATTCCGCCACCCGCACAAAGATCTGTATCGCTTCCAGCCTGTTCATGACAAGCACTCCTCATTGTCAACTGTTCATTTTGAATGAACAGTGTAATTGGATCTGCCATCTTTGTTATCGTCATTCATCTTAATAGACTTCCTTCATGCCGTAACACCGGCTCAACCACAATGGAAGGAGAAACACGATGAACAGCAAAATTACCCTCATCACAGGCGGCAGCCGCGGGCTCGGTAGAAACGCCGCACTGGCTCTCGCCCGGCAGGGAAGCGGAATCCTGCTGACCTATCGCTCTCAAGAGACAGAGGCCGCCGAGGTAGTCGCGGAAATCGAGAGGCTTGGTGGCCAGGCAGCCGCTCTGCAACTGGACGTAGGCGAGAGTATGTCGTTCGAGGGGTTTGCGGCGCAGGTGCGACAGCTGCTGCAGCTGAAGTGGCAGCGCCAGAGCTTCGACTTCCTGGTGAATAACGCGGGGGTCGGGATCCACGCTCTGGTTACGGACACCAGCGAAACGCAGTTCGACCAGCTCGTGAACGTCCACCTGAAAGGTCCGTTTTTTCTCACGCAGAAGCTTCTGCCCCTGATGGCCGATGGCGGCCGCATTCTGAATGTATCAAGTGGACTGACCCGCTTTACCCATCCGGGATACGGGGCCTACGCGGCGATGAAGGGCGCCATCGAAGTTCTGAGCAAGTACATGGCGAAAGAACTCGGCGCGCGCGGCATTGCCGTGAATTCGATTGCTCCCGGCGCCATTGAGACGGATTTTGGTGGTGGTACGGTGCGAGACAATGCGCAGCTCAATCAATTTCTTGCCGCACAGACGGCGTTGGGGCGCGTCGGCGTGCCGGACGATATCGGGCCGGCGATTGCCATGCTGCTGTCGGATGGTGCACGCTGGATCAACGGACAGCGCATCGAGGCATCGGGCGGGATGTTTCTCTGAATTTAAAACTCAAAGGTGGTGAGACTGGCTGGTGAGACTGTTAGCCACCAGACACCTGCGGAATTTGCCGCGAGCTGCCGGGCAAATCGGTCGCCGAAGGCTCGCGAGCAGGAAAGAACTTGATGTTTTTAGCGGGGCTTTACTAGAACGCCTCTGGCACTGTTAATGGGGGCGCATCACCATCGCATTGGTAAAAAGATGACAGAGATTTTTCACGCAGGCGGATATTCCGGACCGGCGATACGCACTCAGGCTTCAAAAGGACGACTTGCTTCCCTTAAGCGCGAGGTAAATCCAGATGAGTCAGCTTTTTCCCGGACCGCACGCATTTGTTCAATTTTGTAAGAGTTGGAAGTTTCATGCATCCTTCGCAAATACTCATTCATCTCTGGCTCGTAGCCATCGCGCTCAACATATTCTGACGGCCCTCCCATATCAAAATGGTCGTCTATCGCCTTGCGTTCATTTTCAGACAAACTTTGTTGAAACTGTATGACAGTCTGGGTCAATTTATCGATTTGGTCCTGATCAAAATCTTCCTGATTTAAATAAGCACTACCGAGTATCCCCTTGGAATTCGGGATTAACAGGGGCGTTGTATAGTCTCCTTGTGCTTTACTGTCTAAACGTCCAACAGCGCCGACTTGGGAGGAATCTGGAAGAAGATAAGAAAAACTGAAAACATCTTTTTTAGGATTATTGTCTTCAGGTACAAGCGCGGAATAATTGCCCTCTTTGACAAAGGCCTTCAAAAACCTGGATTTGGCAGCTAAAGCCTTTGCTTGAGTAGCGAGGGACTGCTGAGGGCTTGCAGCGACCGCGGTCAGATCAAAATCTGCAAGCTTGGCTTTGCCGTTTTCCTCAAGAACAACATTGCCTCGCTTGATGTCTGAATGCACCAGCCCAAGTTCATGTAGAAAATCTATGCCTTGAGCTGCTTGTACGCAGACTGAGCGCTCTACAGCCGCTTTGGCAGCGTAAGGAACAACCTGTATCTCGATTAAATAGTCCAAAGTTTGTGCCAGTTTTCTAAAATCTCCCCCGCCTGCTTCTGCCATGACTAAATGGGGTAAGCCATTTTGGTCTATGACAGCACCTTTAAGGGGAATAATCGATTCATTTTGCTCTGGATCGGGGCCCATCGCAAAACGATGCAGGCGGATCTGATTTCTAAATTTATCAACGGCTTCTTTAGAGGTATGGGGACCAAATAGTGGCGATTTGACGGCAACAGTGTCACCTGTTTCTTGATGAACATAACGAGTAACGCTCCCATTAAAGCCGGAGCCCATCTTTGCGGCTTTTACAAATGGGCGTCCTTCAAGATGCAATGTATTGTTGTCCGCTCCAAATCGATTTGGTCCGGATTCGATCATGATCGTCTGGAATCGCGCGATCAATGCATCAATCTTATTCTCCAGCGATACATCACGAGGCGTAGCGTCCTTTTTTGATGCTCTAGACATTTTTGCGTCAGGAGGGGCGAAATTTTCGAAGACAGAAAACAACTCGGTTTTCCATTCCTCGGGTGTTTTGATCATCGCATCCAGTAGTACGTCTCGTCTCCACTGCGTGTTAACGGGCTTCTGAATAAAATCACTGAAATTTTTTTCTAGATGCTCCAAAAGCGCATCCTTTGGTAGATCGATTTTTGTCAGAATGGTCTTGGCCATTTCAAACCGTGGAACCGATACGTCCTTTTTGGTTCCTTTAAGGGGAGCCGTTTGAGAAAGTGCCGCCTTGTCGCGAGCGCACTCTGCCTCTAATCGTTTGATTAAAGAGGTCTTCCGGCGTCGCATGTTCGCTTCTGCTGCAGGATCGATGTTTGTTTTTTTTAATTCACTGGATTTTTTTTGTAAATCCTCTGCAGTGAGGCTGCGGTTGCTTTTTACCTTTTGCTGGTTTTTAACCACTTCCGGCTGTTGAAGTAAATCCGTTAAAGGCGGATTATTTTCCTCAAGCTTTTGAATAGGGCCGGACGGGAATGTGATTTTCATTTTTATGTCGAAGAACAAGTAGTGAGTGGTGATTCTTGTAATGCGTCCTCTCTCTAAGATCGAGAGTGGAAAGAAGGCGAAAGCCTGCGCTTTTTAAGTAGCGCAGGGGCGCATTGAGTTCCATGACGTTAGTGAATAAGGCGCCGCGCAGGAATAACTTGTGCAATTTGGCGGTCGTGGCCCAAGGAAAATCTTGAACAGAGGAGAGGGCGCATCAAGTGTTTCATGCTGAACAGGTATGTCGAGTCCCGCCGAGTCCCAGTCTTAACTTAGGTCAAAGCAGCACGCACACCGGTCTCCGCTATAAGACCTACACTGGATTCAGACAGCTGCATTTATCCGCGCTGGCTGAGAGATATCCTTATTGAAGGCACTTACTTAATTAATTCAGTAATCAAGAAAGTTGAGGTGGATTATGCATACCGCAAGGACCATCGGAGCTGTCGTTGCCGCCGTCGCT
>DATLIB010000262.1:0-9961 GCA_035539595.1 Noviherbaspirillum sp. | reverse complement strand
AAAAAGCCTGCAGAGCGCAGGCTTTTTCCGCTCAACCAACCAGAGCTGAGGGCAGTGCTTCTAATACATATCGGCCAATCCTGTGTGATGCGTACCGCCCTGATCTCTATAAATATCAGAGCTATTTCGCGTTAGCGATGTTCTTTGTGATCACCCACTGCTGCGCAATCGAAAGGATATTATTCACTACCCAGTACAGTACCAAGCCGGACGGAAAGAAGAAGAACATCACCGAGAAAATGATCGGCATGAACATCATTACCTTGGCCTGGATCGGGTCCGGCGGCGTAGGGTTCAGCTTCGTCTGGATGAACATTGTCACCGCCATCACGACTGGCAGGATATACCAGGGGTCCGGTGCCGCCAGATCCAGAATCCAGCCCAGCCACGGCGCGTTGCGCATTTCCACACTGGCCAGCAGCACCCAATACAACGCAATGAACACCGGGATCTGGATCAGAATCGGCAGGCAGCCGCCAAGCGGATTGATCTTTTCGGTACGATACAGTTCCATCATCGCCTGGTTCATCTTGGCCGGATCGGACTTGTAACGATCACGAATGGCCTGGATCTTCGGCGTCACGGTCTTCATTTTCGCCATGCTACGGTAGCTGGCAGCCGACAGCGGGAAGAACGCGAGCTTAATCAGAATCGTCAGCACGATGATGGTCCAGCCCCAGTTGCCGATGATCTTGTGAATCTGATCCATTAGCCAGAAAATCGGCTTGGCGATCACGGTAAGCCAACCGTAATCCTTCACCAATTCCAGGCCGGGGGCCAACTGTTCCAGTATCGACGATTCCTGAGGACCGGAATAAAGGCGAGCATCCATCGCGGCGCTCGCGCCCGGAGAAACTGTCCCCAAAGGCAGGATACTCCCGACGGCGTATAGATCGGGGCCGATTTTCTTTGTATAGATTTCGCGCGCAACGTTGGCCGGCGGGATGAACGCAGACACGAAATAATGCTGCACCAGCGCGGTCCAGCCATTGTCGGCCTTGGTCGCATGCCTAGCCTTGCCCTCTTCAATATCTTCGAATGCCAGCTTTTGGAATTTGTCAGCATCGGTATAGACGGCTGGGCCGGTAAAAGTACTGTAGAACTGCGATTCGCCGGGCGGCTTGCTGCCGTCGCGCACTAGTTGCAAGTACAGAGACGGATTAATCGGCGCACCACTATTGTTGAACACCTCATGCCGGACACCAATTGTGTAATCGCCGCGTTTGAAGCTCATCGTCTTAACCAACCTGACGCCGTTCAATTCCGATTCCAGCACCAATTGCAGCGCATCCGCTCCGTCCAGCATACGCGGACCTGGCTTGGCGACGAAACCGGATTTGTGGTTCGGGTAGCCCCCCCCGATCAAACCGGTTTGCCCGACATAGAGATGATTACTGCTCGAATCGAACAGCACCATGTTCTTGGTCGGATCGACCGTATCCTTATGCTTCAGCAGCTCAAGTCGCTTCAGTTCGCCGCCAACCGTATCGATCTCCGCCTTGATCACGTCCGTCGTAATGGTCACGACTTCCGATTTGACCAGCGGCGTTCCAGACGGAACGGCGGTCGCGCTGGACGTTCCTGCGCTTGCTTGCGGCACATCCGCACGAGTAGTGCCAGCCGTGTTATTGGCGTCAGTTGGCTGCGCAGTCTGCTGCGCCACGGTCGGGAAAAACATCGACTGCTTGCCGTTGTATTGCATCCAGTTGTCCCAGAGCAGTATCAGCGACATCGAGAACACAAGCCACAACACAGTTCGTTGGATATCCATAAGCCTATTCAATTTTGAGTAATCAGGAATTCAGTGATGGCGGCAGCACGGATCTGCCGTCGTTTGTTCTGTCGATTTGTGTGGTACCAGATCGACGCCCCCGGGATGCCACGGGTGGCATTTGCACAGACGCTTTAGCATCAGCAGACTGCCTTTCGCCGCGCCATGTTCTCGAAGCGCTTCGGTCGCATAGGTGGAACAGCTCGGATAGAAGCGACAGTTCTGACCGAGGAAAGGGCTAATGCCCAGTTGATACGCGCGCAATAGTAGCAGCAAAACCGTTCTCATTTCTGCTAGTCCTATTGCTCCTGAGAGCGCAGCAACTGCATCAACTCGGCACGCAGCACGGTCTTGAGGCGCATGGTGGTGGCCGGCCCATCTTTGGAATTCACGGGTTTGGACAGACGAACGATATAGTCGATCGCAGGCAGAGCAGAGTGGCGGAACAATTCGCGCGTTACGCGCTTGATTGTATTACGTGTGACAGCCCGGGGGGCAAAGCGTTTGGCCGCGACAATGCCAAGACGTGCATGGCTCAACTGGTTGTTGCGCGCATACAGTACAAAATGCGCCGTGCGCTGCACGGGCCGCAAACGAAAAACGGATGAAAAATCATCCGTTTTGACGATTCTCCTATCGCGTGCGTAGTCGCGGGAGCACCCTGGATTCACGCCAGCAGTAGCAACTAACTGGCTTAAACAGCCAGGCGCTTGCGACCTTTGGCGCGACGCGCGTTCAGCACAGCACGGCCGCTACGGGTTGCCATACGCACACGAAAGCCATGGGTGCGCTTGCGGCGGACGACGGAAGGTTGGTAAGTACGTTTCATGTTGGTCTCGCTAATCAGCAAAAATGGGTTGGATCATCACGCAGCCCATTCTTGTTTTGTGCCCTGGACACAAAACGCAACAGGCAGTGAACCCGCAATTAGACACTGTTTTCTGCTTGTATGTCAATCACTTAGGAGGCATCACGCCTATTTTCGACCACCTTCAAAGCACTCTGCAGCACGGCTTTTCCCCCATACGAGTAAAAGCATTTGCCTACGGATGAGCGATTGCAGCCCCTCTCCTCCTATCCCACATACGCCCAAATTATCCACATGTGCAAGTCTTTTTTATGCCATAAAACAGACAACACCTGTGGATAACTTTCCCTGCGGAGTATAGAATAGCCGTCCCATGCGGGCAGCCTGAGGGGGCGCGAAAACTGCGTTGAAATCTCCCTGTATAGGTCGTCAAGGTATGTAGCGGGCCACACAAAGAAGTACGGTAAATGGCCCGTGCGTGGGTATCAAGGCCGGTATTCCGTTTCCGCAGCACCCCCTATCATCAGAAAAATTCATGGAAAATTTTTGGCAGACTTGCTTCGCAATGCTGGAGCAGGAACTCACGCCGCAGCAGTTCAGCGCGTGGATCAAGCCATTGGCGCCGCTCGACTATGAAGACGGGCGTTTACGTATCGCGGCGCCGAACCGTTTCAAGCTTGACTGGGTAAAGACTCAGTTTGCGAGCCGTATCACAACACTTGCCTGCGAATACTGGGAAGCACCGGTCGAGGTGCAGTTCGTACTCGACCCACGTGGCAACGGAGCCAAAAAGCCGGTGGTGATGCCTACAGCAGCGTTGGCCGCTGGTGGTAGCGCAGATGCAATTCCCGACGTGATCGAACGTGCCGACATTGTTATTGAAGAAACAAAACGCCGCGATCAAAGCAAAATCAATACAGCATTGACCTTCGACAGTTTCGTTACTGGCAAGGCCAACCAGCTAGCGCGCGCTGCTGCCATTCAAGTCGCTAACAATCCTGGCGTTTCCTATAACCCGTTGTTCCTGTACGGTGGAGTGGGATTGGGCAAAACCCACTTGATTCATGCAATCGGCAATCAACTTTTGGTCGATAACCCCAGCGTCCGGATTCGCTACATTCATGCAGAACAATACGTTAGAGACGTAGTAACCGCTTACCAACGCAAGGGGTTCGACGACTTCAAGCGCTATTATCATTCACTGGATATGTTGCTGATTGACGATATTCAGTTTTTCGCCGGTAAGAGCCGCACGCAGGAAGAGTTTTTCTACGCGTTCGAAGCACTCATCGCGGCAAAGAAACAAATCATCATCACGAGCGACACTTATCCGAAGGAAATCACGGGGATGGATGATCGCCTTATTTCCCGTTTCGATTCCGGTCTGACAGTGGCGGTTGAACCGCCTGAGCTGGAAATGCGGGTAGCGATTCTGCTGAAAAAAGCCGTACAGGAAGGTGCGGTGCTATCTGACGATGTGGCCTTTTTTGTTGCCAAGCATTTACGTTCCAATGTCCGCGAGTTGGAGGGTGCACTGCGCAAAATCCTGGCCTACTCACGTTTTCACGGCAAGGACATTACGATCGATGTTGTCAAGGATGCACTGAAAGATTTGCTTTCTGTGCAGAATAGACAAATATCCGTTGAAAATATCCAGAAGACGGTTGCGGATTTTTTCAACATCAAAGTGGCCGATATGTATTCCAAGAAGCGCCCAGCCAATATCGCCCGCCCCCGCCAAATTGCGATGTATCTTGCCAAAGAGCTAACACAAAAAAGCTTACCCGAAATCGGCGAGCTATTTGGCGGCCGCGACCACACGACAGTCTTGCATGCAGTGCGCAAGATCGCCGCTGATCGTAGTAAAAATCCTGAAGTAAATCATGAGCTACATGTGCTAGAGCAGACCTTGAAGGGCTAAATGATTTGCCTCTTGGCTTGTGGATAACTTTTCTCGGCAGCTTGCACAATAAAGCAGCATTTTTACCGCTATCAGGTGTGGCGCAGCATGATGTTTGGCGACAAGCGTTATAAAGAAGGCAAAAATCATCTTACAGTTTTCTTTGAAAGGAACCTTTTCTGTCAAAATAGAGACTTGTTTTTGCATTTGCTTGACTCGGCAAAAGCGTTTGCCTTTTCCGGACTGGCGTCGTTCCCGCCATAGCACCGTTTCAACCATCATTACAAGGACAACAGCATGCAATTGGTTAAAACCCAACGAGACACGCTACTCCGCCCGCTGCAGGTGGTGAGCGGTATTGTCGAGCGTCGGCACACATTGCCGATTCTGGCCAATATCCTCATTCGCAAGGACGGTGAAAAAGTGTCTTTCCTGTCCACTGACATTGAAGTGCAAATCACCACGCATGCGAACGTCGGTAGTGGCAGCGAAGTTGCCGCGACAACGGTTGCCGCCCGCAAACTGCTCGACATCCTGCGTGCCCTGCCTGACTCAGGCGATGTGACGCTAACCATGGCAAACAAGCGCATGACCGTCCAGTCTGGAAAATCGCGTTTTGCATTGCAAACCTTGGCTGCGGAAGAATTCCCCACCGTGCAGCAAGCCGAGCATTTCAATGCCAAGGTTACCCTGCCACAAAAGACGCTCAAGCACTTGTTCAATATGGTGCATTTTTCGATGGCGCAACAGGACATTCGCTACTACCTAAACGGCCTGCTGCTGGTAGTCGATGGCAAGAATGTGATTGCGGTTGCTACCGATGGTCACCGCCTCGCGTTCTGTCAAGTGGAAACCGATCAGGATTTCGCGCGTCAGGAAGTGATCATTCCACGCAAAACCATCTTGGAACTACAGCGCCTGCTGGAGGACAACGACAACACTGTCGATCTCGAAATCGCTAATAATCAGGTCAAACTGACATTCGCCGATATCGAACTGATTTCCAAGCTGGTTGAAGGCAAGTTCCCGGATTACACCCGCGTGATCCCGAAGGGATACAAAAACAATTTCACAATCGACCGCCAGCAATTGCTGCATTCGTTGCAACGTGCGGCGATCATGACCAGCGACAAGTTCAAGGGAGTGCGTTGCATCATTAGCCCCGGCAGTCTGAAGATCAGTTCCACCAATGCCGACCAGGAAGAAGCGGTCGAAGAGCTCGAAATTGATTACGGTGGCGACAGCGTCGACATTGGTTTCAATGTCACCTACCTGCTCGATGTTCTGAACAATCTCAAAGGAGACAGCATCAACATCGCCCTTGGCGATGCCAATTCATCGGCCTTGATTACCGTGCCGGAAAACGTCGACTTCAAGTACGTCGTTATGCCGATGCGTATTTGATTGCTTGCTAAGGAACGTGCACGGAATTTCCCGATTTGGACGCGTCTGGCGGGATGCAATGCAAGGCGCGAGGAGGAGTCATAGCACAAGCTATGGCGACGACGAGCAACGCCGCAGTGCGCCCGTCAGACGTGGAACAAATCGGGAAATTATTTCGTGCACGTTCCTTACGCAATCAGACAAGGGGCCGCTGTTGTACAGGCGAGCCCCTTTGATTCATTTTAGAAATCTGAATTTTTAACCGTGGCGCCCCCCTTCTTCTGCAGGACAAGGAGAAGGAAGAGGTAGAGAGGTCTCATCAACATCGGTATGCACTAGACCACGCACCGCCACCTCACACTTTCCGTTACCAGCGGGAAGAAATCAGACGCCACTCGTTCTTTAGTCGTTATTCGTTTTACAGAAGGCAGCCATGTCCGCGATTCCTCAAGAAAATACCCCGCAACCGCAACAAAACCAGTACGGCGCATCCTCGATCCAGATTCTGGAAGGTCTGGAAGCGGTGCGCAAGCGTCCGGGAATGTACATCGGCGACACCTCCGACGGCACCGGCTTGCACCATCTTGTATTTGAAGTGCTCGACAACTCGATCGACGAAGCGTTGGCCGGTCACTGTACCGAAATTCACGTCACCATCCATTCCGACAATTCGATATCGATCACCGACAATGGTCGCGGCATCCCCACCGGCATCAAGTGGGACGACAAGCACGAACCCAAGCGCAGCGCCGCAGAAATTGTGATGACCGAACTACATGCCGGCGGCAAGTTCGACCAAAACTCGTACAAGGTTTCCGGCGGCTTGCATGGTGTCGGCGTGTCTTGCGTGAATGCGCTATCCAAATTGCTCAAGCTCACCATCCGCCGTGACGGCAAAGTGCACGCGATGGAATTCGCGAAGGGCCTTGTGCAGAATCGCGAGTTGGAAACCACCGATGGTGTTGCGACTTCGCCCATCAAGGTAATCGGCGAAACCGATAAGCGCGGCACCGAAGTCCATTTCTGGGCCGATGAGGAAATCTTCACGCATGTCGAATTCCACTACGACATCCTGGCCAAGCGCATCCGCGAACTGTCCTTCCTTAACAATGGCGTACACATCAAGCTCACCGACCAACGTTCCGGCAAGGAAGAAGATTTTGCGTTCGAAGGCGGCACGCGCGGCTTCGTCGAGTACATCAACAAGGCCAAAAGCGTACTGCACCCGACCATCTTCCAAGCCACTGGCGAAAAAGC
Source organism: Noviherbaspirillum sp. (assembly GCA_035539595.1). Lineage (GTDB taxonomy): Bacteria > Pseudomonadota > Gammaproteobacteria > Burkholderiales > Burkholderiaceae_D > Noviherbaspirillum. The sequence goes on along the minus strand of DATLIB010000262.1, from coordinate 2,842 downwards.
ATCCGATCAAGGCACGATGATTTCCGTTGACGTCTCCATGCAATGGAACGATGCGTTCAACGAACAGGTACTGTGCTTCACCAACAATATTCCACAGCGTGACGGCGGCACGCACCTCACCGGCTTGCGCGCCGCAATGACACGCGTGATCAACAAGTACATCGAAGAGCACGAATTCGCGAAGAAAGCGAAGGTCGAGATCGCCGGTGACGACATGCGCGAAGGTCTGACCTGCGTGCTGTCGGTAAAAGTGCCCGAGCCGAAGTTCAGCTCACAGACCAAGGACAAACTGGTGTCGTCCGAAGTGCGCGGTCCCGTCGAGGAAATCGTCGCCAAGACGCTCACCGATTTCCTGATGGAAAAGCCGAACGACGCCAAGATTATTTGCGGCAAGATCGTCGAAGCCGCACGTGCACGCGAAGCGGCACGCAAGGCGCGTGAACTGACGCGTCGCAAAGGAGTAATGGACGGCTTGGGCCTATCCTCCAAGCTGGCCGACTGCCAGGAAAAAGACCCGGCCCTGTGCGAACTTTATATCGTCGAGGGTGACTCCGCAGGCGGCTCCGCCAAGCAAGGTCGCGATCGCAAGTTTCAAGCAATCCTGCCGCTGCGCGGCAAAGTGCTCAACGTTGAAAAGGCCCGTTTCGAAAAAATGCTGTCGTCCGAGCAGATCACCACATTGATCGCGACCTTGGGCACCAGCATCGGTCCGGATGAATTCAACATCGACAAGCTACGTTATCACCGCATCATTATCATGACCGATGCTGACGTGGACGGCGCCCATATCCGCACGCTGCTGCTGACCCTGTTGTACCGCCAGATGCCGGCATTGGTCGAACGCGGTCACGTCTACATCGCACAGCCGCCGCTATACAAGGTCAAGGCCGGTCGTGACGAGCGCTATCTGAAGGACGACGTCGAAGAAGCGCAGTACATGATGCAATTCGCCCTCAACGACGCGTCGCTGGTCCCGCAGGAAAACGCACAAGCTATCGTCGGCGACGCCTTGGCCGAACTGGTCCGGCAATACAACACCGCCAATGCCATCATCATGCGTCTGTCGCGCGCCATCGACAACGCCGCATTGTCAGCCATCATGACCGGCGTGATGCTCAACCTGTCCACCGTTGCTGATGCCGAAACCTCAGCGCAAGCGTTGGTCAAGTCCATCAACGATCCAAGTATCGATGTACAGGTTAAATCGGACGATCTGTCCGACAAGCACATGCTCTGCATCCAGCGCCGTCATCACGGCAACCTGAAAGTCAGCATCATCGATGCCGACTTCGTCGCCGGCCCGGACTATCAGGTGCTCTCCAGCGCGGCGGCCACCTTCAAAGGCCTGATCGGCCCTGGCGCAATGGTGCGCCGCGGTCAAGGGGACAAAGCCAAGGAAATCGCGATCAACGACTTCCATCAGGCGATGGGCTGGCTGCGCGAAGAAGCCGAACGAGGCGTCTCCAAGCAGCGCTACAAAGGTCTGGGTGAAATGAACCCTGAACAGCTATGGGAAACCACCATGGACCCGACTGTACGCCGCCTGCTGAGAGTGCAGATCGAAGACGCGATCGCAGCGGACCAGATTTTCACCACCTTGATGGGTGACGACGTGGAACCACGCAGGGCATTTATCGAATTGAATGCACTGCAGGCGGGGAATATTGACGTTTGATCTGGTGACACCTGTCGTAGGGCACCGAAGTAATTGCACCTGACGCCACATCTCCGCACATGGATGCCAAAGTACGTGCGACGGGCCGATAGAGGCGTAGCCCAAAAAAGAAAGTGAGCTGGGCGGCAGCCGGGAGGGGAAATCAAAGGGCTAACCAATTGGTTGGCCCTTCGTTCTTAGCGAACCGCATATAAGACGTGCGTTGGAACGTCTGCTGTCACCGTCAAAGCAGTCTGCGGCGGGATTGGGTTTGGTGGCAATGTCCGGCCAAAAGCGGCCGTTAGAGCTATCGGACACAAACTAACATAGTGATGAGGTAGAGAGTGCCAAACTTTAATGACAATAGTGCTGCATTTGCTTCAATGTTGAGCGCAGTAGGAACGACGAACGTGCTCGGCGCCGTGAAAACTCCTCTCGACACTTACTCGCCTTGTTGGTGCCGCTCGACAAAAAAATGGAAGTTTTGTCACAAGTCTCGAGAAAAGCAGCCACCGGTCACCTTTGGCCAATCACAATCCATACGGCAGAAATTTTTTCTTTCAGGAGCTTGCCAGCATCCAGACGCCTCTGTTGTCACTTGCTCCAGTGCCGGGGCTATTCAATCACATACGGTTCAGCGTCGCGGAGGACTTGGAGCCATTGCAGAGAATGGTCATGTTTATTCGATCAAAAGAGGTTTTCTCGACATCGAAAAGAACGAAGGGCAAGTCGATATGGAGAAACTTGGAGTTGCTAAGGCATCAACCTTTCCAGGCTATTGTAATCACCACGATACGATACTGTTTAAGCCTGTAGAGATGCCCGGAGCAATCTTGGATGACATGAACGGATTTCTGCTTTCTCTGCGAGCGGTTGGCTATGAACTTGCAACGAAAGCGGCCGCATTGGATGCACACATTGCAAGCCGCGAATCAGTCGACGCGGGTCAACCTTTCGAGATCCAGGCTGCCATTCAGAACTTTATGTATCTTCATCAATGTGGTCTGGAGAAAGGCCTTAGTGACGTGAAAGAGTGCAAGTCGAAATACGACCAGGCATTTCTGAATCAAAACATAAGCGCTTTCAGTCTTTACGGTGTTACGTTCGACGGAACGTTGCCTTTCGCTGCAGCGGGCTCATTTATGCCGGAATTCGATTTCGTCGGGAATGAACTGCAAAACTTGGGAA
>DATLIB010000261.1:0-9635 GCA_035539595.1 Noviherbaspirillum sp. | reverse complement strand
TCCTGATCGCCTGCACGACAGCCGTTGGTTTGCTTGCCGCGCTGCTGGGCGACGATGGATGGGATTGGCTTTCTGCCGTGACGCTGGCGGTGCCGGTTGTCGCCTGCGCATGGTACGGTTTCGTGCGACGTACCTCGCGCTGCGCCGATACGCTGAAACGGATCAAGTAAGGTCGTCCCGTAACGCGGCCTGCGTCGCTTTTCCACGCACGCCGCTGCGACACCCTCTGTCATCCTCACGCCTGATGCCATAGTCCGTCGCCCGGAAAACTGTGGTTTTATCAACACACCTCATTAAAGCGCTTCCCCCTTCAGAGTTTGATCAGATCGACATCGCCTTGTAGACTGCAATGCAAGGTTTGCCCGGCATTTCAAGTGGAGGCGTTGTTTGTTCTTTGGTATTGCGGTTCTGAATCCTGATGCGGATCGATTGGCATCAGCTTCTTTTGGCGGCATCACTTTGGAGATAGAAGAATGAAAAAATCACTTCTCGCAGCTGCAGCACTGGGGACTTTCGCCACGATGGCCCACGCGCAATCGTCGGTGACCGTATACGGTCTGGTGGACATGGGACTGGTTGCTGAAAGCGGTGGCGCCGCCGGCTCGGTGACCAAGCTGACCAGCGGTGTGACGTCCGGTTCGCGGCTGGGGTTTCGCGGTCAGGAAGACCTGGGCGGTGGCCTGTCGGCGCTGTTCGTGCTTGAAAACGGATTGAACGCCGATACCGGCACGGCCGCGCAAGGCGGTTTGCTCTTCGGCCGCCTGAGCTACGTGGGCTTGAAAGGCGGCTTCGGCAGTATGACTTTCGGCCGGCATCTGAGCCCGCATTACACCGGGCTGCTGCTCGTGGCCGATCCGTTTGCGACCGGCTACGCGGGCCAGGCGCAAAACTTGATGGCCAACCCGAACGGGCGCTTCAATAACTCCATCGTGTATTCGACCCCGGTGCTGAACCATTTCTCCGGCCAGATCGCCTACAGCTTCGGCGAATCCGCCGGCTCCACGTCGGATAACAGCGGCTACGGCATCTCGCTCGACTATGCAAACGGCCCGCTGAATGTGCGTGCGGTGTATCAAACCAAGGATACGACGGTGGGCGCCACCAGCAACGACGCCGAGAACATGCTGTTGGCCAGCAATTACGACTTCGGCCCGGTCAAAGCCTACCTCTCCTACGGCCGCGACAAGGGCGTTGGCAGCTCGCCGTTTGCGGCAGCCAATCCTTACGGCGCGGCAGCGGCGCCTGCCGCGTCGACCGACAGCGCAGCGCTGCTGATCGGTGTCGCGGTTCCCGTAGGTCCCAACACCATTCTGGCCTCGTACATCCGCAAGGATGACAAGGATGCCGGCAATCGCGATGCCGACCAAATTGCGATCGGCTACGTCCATCCGCTGTCGAAGCGCACCAACTTGTACACCGCCTATGCGCGCATCAACAACAAGAATGGTGCCGCGTATACGGTCAATAATGCATCCGCTACGGGCTCGGGCGACAAGGCGTTTAACCTCGGTATCCGTCATCGCTTCTGATTGCGCGATCCATGCTGTCGCCCCCTCGAAGAGAGCTTCAACGGGGCGGCAATTCAATAATCGATCAGCACGCCCAGGCCAATCACCTTCTGTGCATAGTTGTAGTCGATCAGGCTGTGCCCGTATCCTGAAAAAAGCTGCACATAGCCCTTGAGTTTGCTCGTGAGCGGGAATGCCCAGCCGAGTTGGGCCGCGCCTTTGTCGGTATGAAAGTTGTACCTGCCGAGCAGGGAAAACTCGTGCCCTTGCCAGCGGTAGGTACCTTCGATATCGCCATACCCCATGTAGTCCTCGATGTCGGGGTTGTCGTCTTCCTCAAGGTCTTCAGGTAGCCGTTTCCAGACGCGGGTCGTCAGCATGAAATTGCCGCGCTCCATGCCGAGCTGCGCGTATACACGGTTCCAGCTGCGCGAGAGCGTCGATGCCTGTCCATTGGAATGATGCACCAGTCCCAGGTTGACGAAGCGCGCCCGCATCCCCAGCAGCGCGAAATTCACCGGCATGACTGCCATCACTTCCGGCTGGTAATTGGTTTCCCGAAACGGGCTCGATGCTTCCCGGTTATCGGCTTGCCAAAAGCTCTGCTGCGTGTATCCGAACCACAGATCGACCGGTTGCTGCATGACGTTTTCCACCAGCTTCATCTTGAAGCCGAGTTGAAATGCCAGTTCCGCATGAGACAGTCCGGTCGCCGTCAATGCCGGGTTGCGTAGCGCCCGGTAAGGCGCATCGTTTGGCGCGTGACTGTAGGTGGCGACGAGATAGTTGGCCCGGTGCGGGCGGAAATGAAAGGTGCCGCGTTTGTACTCCGGCGCAAGTTCCCACTGGTCGGCAAGAGGGAGGGCGCTTGTTGATGCCTCCGGAACAACCGCCTGCACCTCCGCCTTTGTCACCGGGCCGGGCAGTGCCGATTGCGGAACGTCGAGCTGGGTCGATATATCAGGTGTCTTGTCACTGCTGGCGGCAGCAAGGCGGTCGAAGCAGTCCAGCCGGCGCTCGTCGTCCGCAATTTCCGCGCAACCTGCCAATGTCGGCGGGTCAGCCACTGCCAGCACTGGAACAGCGATGCAGAGTAAAAGCGGTGCAAGTCCGGTACGGAACAGAGTACGCATGTGTGTTATCCCCAGAGCAGTGGACAGCTAAGCGTGCTGCTGGTTCTCCCTGCCTTGCAGCGCCGTTGCCTGTAACGTGCGTGGCGTTTTGCAATTCTGCGCCTGCCCGGCATCATGGCGTGGCTGATTTTCTAAGCGAGGGTGCCAAGCGCAAGGTGTCCATGCAGGCATCCACAATTCTTTCTGCATCCTGCACCAGATCGAAACGGCCAGGAGAAAACAGCCAATTCTTGAGAATGCCTTCCATGCTGGCCTGAAACAGAACGCTCGCCAGGCGGATATCCAGCTCGGCGGGTAGTTGGCCTTTCGCCACGGCATTGGCCAACAGGTTTTCAAGACGCTGGCCGGCAAGACGGGAAGCCTCCTGCTGCCGTATGAACACCGGATCGGTACTATCGACGAACTCGCACTTATGAAACAGGATGTTGAACACGTTGCGGGCGTGGGGATTGTGTACCGATTCCTTCAAAAAAAAGAGGCAAGAGTTGCGCAGGTAATCCAAGGGGTTATGGACACGCTCGTGCGTGCCGGCCGCCGCCATTTCTTCCATCGGCAACCGTACCCGTTCGCACATGGCATTGAACAGATCGCTCTTGTTTTTAAAGTGCCAATACACTGCGCCGCGCGTCAGGTCGGCCGCCTGCGCCACATCGGCCAGTGTGGTACGGGAAAAGCCTTTGCTGTGGAATACGTTTTCGGCTGCGTCCAACAGACGGTTTCGCGTTTCAAGCGCTTCCTCTTTGGTCGATCTAGCCATGATGAATCACTGATTTCATTTTTGCGGGGAAGGGGCGCATGGCCGGCATCGCTTGCATTTTGGTTACAGTTCGCTCGGAAACATACATTCAAGAAGGTATGTATAATACCCCGATTCACGCGGTATCGACAAACGTATCGACAAACAATACGCATGACTTCAGCGCCCCCGTGCGCCTTGCTGTTCGGTCATTGCGCCGTTCGGCGCAGCGTATGCATAAGCCCATTCATTCCATTTTTCATGCTCGAGAGACCTATGATCCCAGTTCACCGACTCACGCCGATCGCTGCCCTTGTATTGATGTTCAGCCTTGCGGCCTGCGGCGATAAAAAGACTGCGGCGCAGGGGCCGGGCGGAGGCATGCCGCCGCCGGAAGTGGCCGTCGTCACGGTGACTGCGGAACGTCTGGCGCTGACAACGGAATTGCCTGGACGATTGGAAGCCACCCGCGTGGCGGAAGTGCGGGCGCGCGTGCCAGGCATCGTCACTCAGCGGGTGTTTCGGGAAGGCAGCGAAGTCAAGGCCGGCGAGCTGCTGTTCCGCATCGATCCCGCCCCCTTTCAGGCCAGTCTGAATAGCGCCGAGGCGGCGCTGGAAAAAGCGCAAGCGAACCTGGCGCAGGCCAACCTGAAGGCGCAGCGCTACAAGCCGTTGGTTGAAACCAGCGCCATCAGCAAGCAGGAATACGACGATGCCGTGACGGCGCAAAAGCAGGCGCAGGCGGATGTCGCCGCAGCCAAGGCAGCGCGCGAAACGGCGCGCCTGAATCTCGGTTATGCCACCGTCAACGCGCCCATCTCCGGCCGCATCGGCCGTGCCTTGGTCACCGAGGGGGCCTTGGTCGGCGAAGGCGAAGCCACGCCGCTGGCGGTGGTGCAGCAACTCAATCCGATCTATGTGAACGTGACCCAGTCCGCCAATGAAGCCTTGCAACTGCAGCGCGCCATGGCCAGCGGCAAATTGCAGAAAATCGGTGCGGATGCCGCCAAGGTCACGCTGCTGACGGAAGACGGTCAGGCTTACCCGCATCCGGGCAAGCTGTTGTTCTCGGACCTCACGGTGGATCAGAGCACGGGGGCGATTACGTTGCGCGCGGAAGTGCCGAACCCGGACCGTTTCCTGTTGCCGGGCATGTATGTGCGTGCGCGCATCGAGCAGGCCGTCAACGAGCAGGCGATCACGGTGCCGCAACAGGCGGTGCAACGCGAGGGTAGCGGCGCGTCGGTGCTGGTGGTGGCCGACGACGGCAAGGTGGCGACGCGACCGGTCCAGGCCAATGTCGCGCAGGGCAATCACTGGATCATCAGCGAAGGATTGAAGCCGGGCGAGCGTGTGATTGTGGAAGGTTTCCAGAAAGTGGCGCCGGGTGCCACCGTCAAGGCGGTGCCATGGAAAGCGGCTGCCCCGAGTAACGCCAGTCAGCCCCAAGCCGGTCAGCCGCAAGCCGCGCAGCCGGATGCTGCTGCAGCCAAGTCAACTGCGCAGTCGGAACCAAAACCGGCAGCCAAATAAGAGAGCACAGGTATGGGAAAATTCTTCATCGACCGCCCGGTTTTCGCCTGGGTGATAGCGGTCTTCATTCTGTTGGGCGGCGCCTTGTCGATCACCAACCTGCCGGTAGCGCAATATCCCACCATCGCGCCGCCGACCGTCGTGGTGACGGCCACCTATCCCGGCGCATCGGCCGCGACGCTGGACAACAGCATCACCAGCCTGATCGAGCAGGAAATGAACGGCGCGCCGGGGCTGCAATACATGGAGTCGCAAAGCCAGGCCAACGGCCAGGCGCAAATCACGGTGACCTTCGCGCCGGGTACCAACATCGATCTGGCCGCAGTCGAAGTGCAGAACCGACTGAAACGGGTCGAGCCGCGTTTGCCGCAGGCGGTTACGCAGCAGGGCGTGCAGGTGACCAAGGCGCGCAGCAACTTTCTGATGGTGGTGACGCTCTCGTCCACCGACGGCCGCCTCGATCCGATCGCCTTGGGCGATTACCTGTCGCGTAACATCTTGAATGAAGTCAAGCGCGTGCCGGGCGTTGGCGAGGCCATCCTGTTCGGCACCGAGCGTGCCATGCGCATCTGGATCGACCCGGCCAAGCTGGTCGGCTTGAAGCTGACGCCGGCCGACGTGGCAGTGGCCATCCGCGCCCAGAATGCCCAAGTCGCCGCCGGCACGCTCGGCGAGTTGCCAAGTACCAGTGACCAACAGATCACCGCCCCCATCGTGGTGACCGGCCAATTGTCCAGCCCCGAGCAGTTCGGCAACATTGTGCTGCGTGCCAATACCGACGGCTCGGTGGTACGCCTGCGCGACGTCGCGCGCGTCGAACTCGGTGGTCAGGCCTATGCCACTTCCGCGCGCATCAATGGCAATCCGGCCTCCGCCATCGGCGTGCAGCTCTCGCCCACGGGCAATGCGCTGGGCACCGCCACCGCCGTGCGCGCCAAGATGGATGAACTGGCCAAGTTCTTCCCGGAGGGCGTGAAGTACGAAATTCCTTACGACACCGCCAAATTCGTCAAGATTTCGATCGAGGAAGTGGTCAAGACCCTGCTCGAAGCCGTGCTGCTGGTGTTTTTGGTGATGTACCTGTTTCTGCAGAACATCCGCTACACCTTGATCCCCACCATTGTGGTGCCGGTAGCCTTGATGGGAACCTTCGCGGCAATGTATGCCCTCGGCTTTTCCATCAACGTGCTGACCATGTTCGGCATGGTGCTGGCCATCGGTATCCTGGTGGACGATGCCATCGTGGTGGTCGAAAACGTCGAACGCATCATGAGTGAAGAAGGACTGTCACCGCGCGAAGCCACGCGCAAGGCGATGGGCCAGATCACCAGCGCCATCATCGGCATTACGCTGGTGCTGGTGGCCGTGTTTATCCCGATGGCCTTCTTCGGCGGCGCCGTGGGCGCCATCTATCGCCAGTTCTCGCTGTCGATGGTGGCTTCCATGCTGTTCTCCGCGCTGATGGCGCTGACCCTGACGCCGGCGTTGTGCGCCACCATCCTCAAGCCGGTGGCTGCCGGGCATCATGAAAAGAAAGGTTTCTTCGGCTGGTTCAATCGCACCTTCCACCGGGCTACCGACCGCTACCAGTCATGGGTGGTCAGGCTGCTGGGCAAGACCACACGCTATATGGTGGTCTATGGCCTCATCGTCGCCTGCGTCGGGCTGCTGTTCATGCGCTTGCCGGCATCGTTCCTGCCTAACGAAGACCAGGGTTATCTCCTCACCAATATCCAGCTGCCGGCCGGCGCCAGCGCCAACCGGACGCTCGGCGTGGTCAAGCAGGTCGAAGAGTATTTTCTGAAGCAACCCGGTGTGCAGCACATCGTTGCGATCACCGGTTTCAGTTTCTCGGGCAGCGGCCAGAATGCCGGTCTCGCCTTCGTGCCCCTGAAAGACTGGGACGAGCGCGATGCAGACAATTCGGCCGATGCGATCTCCGGCAGGGCGATGGGCGTCCTGCTGCAGATCAAGGAAGCCATGGTGTTCGCGCTTAATCCGCCGCCGATCCCCGAGCTTGGCAATGCCACCGGTTTCAACTTCCGCCTGCAAGATCGCGCCGGACTGGGCTACGGCGCCTTGCTCGCTGCCCGCAACCAGATGCTGGGCATGGCGGCAAAGAACCCGGTACTGGCCGGTGTGCGTCCGGACGGTCTGGAAGATACGCCGCAATTGCAGCTCAACATCGACCGCGACAAGGCCAGTGCACTGGGCGTGTCTTTTACTGACATCAATAGCGCGCTATCGGCGGCGCTCGGCTCCTCCTATCTCAATGACTTCCCCAGCCAGGGTCGCCAGCAGCGCGTGATCATGCAGGCGGAAGCCTCGCAGCGCCTGCAGCCTGCGGACCTGCAAAAGATCTACGTGCGCAACGCCCAAGGCGGGATGGTGCCGTTCTCGGCGTTCACCTCGATGAACTGGATCAAGGGGCCGGTGCAGCTGATTCGCTACAACGGCTATCCTGCGATGCGGATTTCCGGCCAGGCGGCACCCGGCTATAGCAGCGGCGAAGCCATGGACGAGATGGAGAAAATGGTGGCCCAATTGCCGACCGGTTTCGGTTTCGAATGGACCGGCCAGTCGCGCGAGGAAAAGCTGTCGGGGGCGCAGATGCCGATGCTGATGGCGCTGTCGCTGCTGGCCGTGTTCCTGGTGCTGGCGGCATTGTATGAAAGCACCTCGATTCCCCTGTCGGTCATGCTGGTGGTGCCGCTCGGTGTCCTCGGCGCGGTGCTGGGCGTGACGCTGCGCGGCATGCCCAATGACGTGTACTTCAAGGTCGGGCTGATCACCATCATTGGTCTGTCGGCCAAGAACGCGATTCTGATCATCGAGTTTGCCAAGGACTTGCAGGCGGAAGGCAAGAGCCTGATCGATGCCACGCTGGAAGCGGCCAAATTGCGCTTCAGGCCGATCATCATGACCTCGCTGGCGTTTATCCTCGGCGTCATGCCGCTGGTCATCGCTAGCGGCGCCGGCTCTGCCAGCCAGCGCGCCATCGGCACCGGCGTCATGAGCGGCATGATTACCGCCACCGTGCTGGCCGTGTTTTTCGTTCCGGTATTCTTCGTGGTGGTGCGCAGGATATTCAAGGGCAGCGAGCGCCAGCGCCGCATGTATGCCGCCCATCACCGCATCGACCCAGCAGAGGAGAATGTATGACCAAGTGTGCGCTTCGCCAGTTGAGCCTGGCCTTGCTGGCGGCAGGCGTGTTGAGCGGCTGTTCGCTGGCACCCAAGTATGAGCGCCCGGACGCTCCGGTCGCGGGCAATTATCCGTCGGAAGCCATCCCGACCACGGGACGGCTGGCGCATGTCACTGCCGATTCCGGCTGGCGCGAATTTTTCCCCGACCGGCGGCTGCAGGCATTGATCGAAACCGCGCTCGCCAACAACCGCGATCTGCGCCTAGCGGCATTGCGCATCGAAGAAGCACGGGCCCAGTACAACATCCAGTCGGCCGACCGGTTGCCCAACCTGAGCGGCACCGCCAGTGGCAGCCGCGCCCGCACGCCGGGCAGCCTGACATCGGACGGCACCTCGGTGGTCAGCTCCAGCTACCAGGTCGGTCTTAACCTCGCTGCCTTCGAACTCGACTTCTTCGGCCGCGTGCGCAGCCTGAACGACGCCGCCTTGTCGCTCTACCTGGCGACCGAAGAGGCCCGCCGTGCCGCGCACATCACGCTGGTGGCGGAAGTTGCCAGGGCCTACCTCGCCGAACGTGCCTTTGCCGAACAACAGGCGTTGGCACAGCGCACGCTGGAAGCCCGGCAGAGCGCGTACAAGCTCGCCAAGCAGCGCTTCGAGGTGGGCGCGTCATCGGCGCTCGACCTGCGCGAGAATGAAACGCTGCTGCACTCGGCCCGCGTTTCGCTGGCGACGCTGGCGCGGCAGCGCGCGCAAGCGCTCAATGGCCTGACCCTGCTGGTCGGCAAGCCGCTGGCCGATTTGCCGGAACCGCAGCCGCTGTCGGCACAAAACATCGTGGCCGACATTCCGGCCGGATTGCCGTCAGATCTGCTGACGCGCCGCCCTGACATTCGTGCCGCCGAACAACGCTTGATCGCCGCCAACGCCAACATCGGCGCGGCGCGTGCCGCCTTCTTCCCGCGCATCTCGCTGACCGCCGGCATCGGCACCGCCAGCAGCGACTTGTCCGGTCTGTTCGAGACCGGTTCGCGCAGCTGGTCGTTCGCGCCGCAACTGGTGCTGCCCATCTTCGATGCCGGCCGCAATCGCGCCAACCTGAATCTGGCGCAAGTGCGCAACAACGTCGCCGTCGTCGACTACGAGAAAGCGATTCAGGTGGCGTTTCGTGAAGTGTCGGATGCCTTGGTCGCACGCGGCACGCTGGACGAGCAGATCGATGCGCAAGGCGCGGTGCTGGCGGCGCAGACGGAGCGCCTGAAACTGGCCGAGTTGCGCTATCAGAACGGCGTGGCCAGCTCGCTCGACGTGCTGGATGCGCAGCGAGAACAGTTTTCGGCAGAACAGTCGCTGGTGCAAACGCGATTGCTGCGGCTGACGAATGCGATCGATCTATATCGCTCGCTGGGGGGAGGCCTGCAGGCGCAAACGAGCGTGCCTTAACCCGGATATTTCACCAGACCGGCCCCTAACTTGGCCGGAAGGCGCATGTTTACTCGGTTTGCAGCCTGCTACAGGCAGATCCAATTGGTACCGCAAGCCTACGCGGGTGCTGGCGCGCGATTTGCGGCCATTTTGC
>DATLIB010000260.1:0-8207 GCA_035539595.1 Noviherbaspirillum sp. | reverse complement strand
CATTCTAATTTTTCTTATTTTCAACCCCATTTTGGCACAACAATTCAATGACTTCATCATAAAATCCATTGCATTGTTTATGTTCTGGATAAGTACCACATGCCATCACCTGACGCCATTTGGGATATCAGCCCCCTCATTTCTCCGTCCATCCCGGTCTAGCCAGGAGACACGCCGTTCAATGGCGAGCCGATCTGGAAAATCGAGGGCGAATGTCCTGTTAAGGTCAGCCGCCTTACTCTGTCCACGCACACTGGTGCCCATTGCGATGCTCCCTCCCATTACGACTCTCAAGGCATTGCCATCGACGCCGTTAGCCTCGATCCGTATCTGGGCGCATGCCGGGTGATCGACTGTACCGGTGTAGCACAGGTCGAACCGCACCATGTCGCCGACGCCTTGCTTGACACACCACCGCGCATTTTGTTGCGCACTTATGCTAAAGCGCCGCAGGACCATTGGGATGCGGGATTCGCCAGCGTTGCACCCGCAACCGTTGCGCTGCTTGCCGAACATGGTGTACGCCTGATCGGCATCGACACGCCATCCATCGATCCACAAGAGTCCAAGACCATGGACGCGCATCATGCAGTTTACATACATGGGATGGCGATCCTCGAAGGGGTGGTACTAGATGCGGTCCCGGTCGGCGACTATGAACTTATCGCTTTACCTTTGAAGCTAAGTGGAATGGATGCCAGCCCGGTAAGAGCCGTACTGCGTTCTCTTATAGGAAACAAACAATGACAATCACCCGGACAGACTGCCTGGCGCTGGACAGTAACGATGTGCTGTCGCCATTACGTGATCGTTTCGAGTTGCCGGACAACGTCATTTACCTCGATGGCAACTCGCTTGGTGCGCGCCCCAAAGCCGCGCTATCAAGGGCGCAGCAAGTGATCGCAGACGAATGGGGAGCCGACCTCATTCGCAGCTGGAACAAAGCCGGCTGGTTTGAACTGCCGTCACGCTTGGGCGATAAGTTGGCGCCGCTGGTCGGCGGCAAGCCCGGCGAAATCGTGGTTACCGACTCCACCTCAATCAATTTATTCAAGGCGCTGGCTGGCGCTCTGCATCTGCAGGCTTCTCAGTCCTCGACTGCAGCGCGCAAGATGATCGTCACCGAGCGCGCCAACTTTCCTACAGATATTTATATCGCCCAAGGCCTCACCTCTTGGCTGGACCGCGGTTACCAGTTACGTCTTATCGATAGCGCAGAAGAACTCAGCGCCGCAATCGACGTTGACACCGCTGTGGTGATGCTGACCCACGTGAATTACCGCACCGGCCATATGCACGACATGCGCGCAGTGACTGCACATGCGCACGCACATGGGGCCCTGACAATCTGGGATCTCGCACATTCGGCGGGCGCCGTGCCGGTCAATCTAACCGCATGCGATGCCGATTTTGCCGTCGGTTGCACCTACAAATACTTGAACGGCGGCCCTGGCTCTCCAGCCTTTCTGTGGGTCGCCCCCCGCCATCAGACTGGATTCCAGCAACCGCTGTCCGGCTGGTGGTCGCATGCAACACCCTTCGCGATGCAGTCTGAATTTCAACCGATTGCTGGCATTCGCCGTGCGCTCTGCGGTACGCAACCGATTGCTTCGCTGGCGATGATCGAGTGCGGTCTGGATGTGTTCGCGCAGACCAACATGGATGCAATCCGCAGCAAATCCCTAGCCCTGACTGACCTGTTCATCGCATTGGTTGAAGCACGCTGCAGTCGGCACTCGCTACAGCTTGTCACTCCACGTGAGCATAACAAGCGGGGCAGCCAAGTCAGTTTTATGCATTCACACGGCTACGCAGTGATGCAAGCACTGATTGCGCGCGGCGTTATCGGCGATTACCGCGAACCACAGATCATGCGTTTCGGCTTCACGCCGCTTTATACGCGCTTTGTAGACGTATGGGATGCGGTCGATGTGTTGACCGATATCCTGAATGGCGAAAAATACGATGTCGCTGCTCGCCGCGAAGCAGTCACTTAAATACCCAGAGGAAACGATATGAAATCTTCTCAAGAAACCGGCTCCTGGCATGAGGCGAAGATGGACTTCAGTCACTCGATGAGCTACGGTGATTATCTGGCGCTCGACCAAATCCTGTCAGCGCAACACCCGCGTTCGCCAGATCACAACGAAATGCTGTTTATCGTTCAACACCAGACCAGCGAATTGTGGATGAAGCTGATGCTGCACGAGCTGCATGCAGCCAGAGAGCAAATGAGCCAGAACAACTTGCCGCCCGCATTCAAAATGTTGGCGCGCGTCGCACGCATCATGGACCAGTTGGTTCACGCCTGGGACGTACTGGCAACCATGACACCATCTGAGTACAGTGCCATTCGTCCCTATCTGGGCCACTCTTCGGGATTTCAGTCCGGTCAATATCGCGAAATCGAATTCATCCTGGGTAACAAGAATTCAGCCCTACTGCAAGTGCATGCTTCGGCGCCGGAAATCCATGCTCGACTGAATGCTGCCCTACATGCGCCGTCGATTTATGACGAGGCGATTCTATTGATGGCACAAGAAGGGTTCGCCATCGACCGCGAACGCCTCAATGCCGACCGGACTCTGCCAACCATCGCCAATGAGTCCGTCAAGGCCGCATGGCTCGAAGTGTATCGAGCGCCCTCCCGGCATTGGGCCCTGTATGAACTGGCAGAAAAACTGGTCGATTTGGAAACCGCCTTCCGCTATTGGCGTTTTCGGCATATGACGACGGTGGAGCGTATCATCGGCTTTAAAAGCGGCACTGGCGGCACCGCCGGGGTGAGCTATCTAAAAAAAATGCTGGACGTCGTCCTGTTCCCGGAACTCTTTGCGCTCAGGACGATGCTTTAATGCAAGATTTCGTGTAAATAGAATGCTGGATGGAAGGAAATAGCGCAGCAGCAACAGGTATAATGCCCGCTCGCACAAAGCGAGTGGTGAGCATGTAGTCAATACGCTGCCGTAGTTTCCAGCACGTGCGGGCCGCCCTCCATGCGGCCCGTTTTGTTGAATGGGCGATACATGACTTTTTTGCTTACACGGCGCGCATTCAACGATCAGCATTTATGTCCCAGATCCAAAGCAGCAAACCGATAGAAATCAAGATTTCAACCGTCGTTGCCGTTTCCGCCATTCTGCGCGTATGCGACCTCGCGACATTGGACGTCGCCATGCAGAAAATGACGGGCAGCGCATCCGACTATTTTGACCACGAATTTGCAGTGATCGATTTCGCCGACTGCGAACTGCCCCAGACAGGCATCGACTGGCCCGCCTTGATTGAACTGTTCAAGGCATATAATCTGAACCCGGTCGCAGTGCGTGGCGCGCCGCCCGAGATGGAAGCGGATATTCTTGCGAGCGGGCTAAGCATCGACACGCTGGTCAAACCACGGTTGGCAGTACGCGAAGAACTACCGGCAGAGCCGGCGCCAGCGCCTACCCCTATTCTGCCCGCCGCCGTTGAACCGGCCCCCTCCACCATGATCATCGATACTCCGGTACGTGCAGGTCAGCGTATTTATGCGCGTGGAAGCGATCTCGTTGTGAATGCGGTGGTAAACGCCGGCGCAGAACTGATTGCGGATGGCAGCATCCATGTCTACGCTCCACTGCGGGGGCGCGCGCTGGCTGGTGCCAGCGGTAATACGCAAGCACGGATTTTCACGCTGAGCATGGAAGCCGAGCTGGTTTCCATCGCCGGCACCTACCGCACATTCGAAAACGATCTGCCGCAGGATCTAGCGAAAAAACCGGCTCAGGTCCGTCTTGCAGGCGATCGGATAGATGTGCTATCCATTCGCGCTTAGCGCACTTAGTGCTTAGTTACTTTGAAAAGAATTGAAAGGAGTTCGTCTGTGGCCAAAATCATTGTTGTAACGTCCGGTAAAGGAGGCGTCGGCAAAACCACCTCCAGCGCCAGTTTCGCTTCAGGACTAGCTTTACGCGGACACAAGACCGCTGTCATCGACTTCGACGTCGGCCTGCGCAATCTCGACCTCATCATGGGTTGTGAGCGTCGCGTTGTATATGACCTGATCAACGTCGTCAACAATGAAGCGACACTCAACCAAGCCCTGATCAAGGACAAGCACTGCGACAACCTGTTCGTACTGCCGGCCTCCCAAACCCGCGACAAGGATGCGCTGACTGAAGAAGGGGTCGAGCGCGTGCTGCAAGATCTGCACAAGATGGATTTCGAATACATTGTTTGTGATTCCCCGGCGGGTATTGAACACGGTGCGGTCATGGCGCTGACGTTCGCCGACGAAGCCATCGTGGTGACCAACCCGGAAGTGTCATCGGTGCGAGACTCCGACCGTATTCTCGGTATCATCCAGGCAAAGTCCCGCCGTGCACTCAATAACCAAGAACCGGTCAAGGAACACCTGCTGATCACTCGCTATGTTCCCAAGCGTGTCGAAGCCGGTGAAATGTTGTCCTATACTGACGTGCAGGAAATCCTGCGCATTCCGCTAATCGGCATCATCCCTGAGTCGGAGTCGGTATTGCATGCCTCCAACCAGGGTAACCCCGCCATCCACATGACCGGCACTGACGTAGCGGAAGCGTACCAAGATGTGGTCGCACGATTCCTCGGCCATGAAGTTCCACTCCGTTTCACCGCTTATGAAAAGCCGGGTTTATTCCAGCGCATTTTTAAGGGTAAGTGATATGGCACTGCTCTCATTCCTGTTCAATAACAAGCCTAAGAGCGCTAGCGCCGCCAAGGAGCGCTTGCAAGTCATCATTGCACGCGAGCGCAACGGACGCGATGGTCCTGATTTCCTGCCCGCGTTACATAAAGAGTTGATTCAGGTGATTTCGAAATACGCGAACGTCAACGCTGACGACATCAAAATTTCTCTGGATCGCCAAGGCAACCTTGAAGTACTGGACGTTAACGTAGTGTTGCCCGACGCTGTACCTAGTAGGTAATATCTATTCTGCCCCGCGAAGGTGCGGCCGCCTCACGGGACAGCACCTTCGCCATTCAAACTCAATGCAGTTGATGTTTCAGATCGGAAAGCTCCCGATGAGCTTGCATGATGGCGGTTTTTAATTCGCCATCTACATTGCCTGACGACTGTTCACACGCATCCTTGACACGATCGCCCATTTCTTCCAACTCATCTATGCACTGCCGGATTTGATCTTCGTTTTGTGATTGAATCAGGCTCCTAGCCTGAATTGCCCTTTGGTCTAGTTTCTGAATCCCATCCTTCAAATCCATCGGCACGGCTTGCGCCGATGCACAACATTGTGCGGCATGGTGAATTGTTTTCTCCACTTGGCTATAGCGTTGCTGCAGTTCGTTTGCTTGCATCATCATTCTCCTTGCAGTTGTTGGCACCGGATTGGGCAACAGACATGTTTCGATAAATAATTAACAACTAAGTTCCTGACAAGCCACTCAGCAATTATCAATAAAAACTATCGTAGCTGCTGAGCTATCGCGCTTAGCAATTCTCTTTAAGCCAACGTCGTTGTAGCTTTCAAAACCACGTCAGTTTCAGCCCAGTCAACGGGCGTCGCGCGATGCGCCCCGACTATCTTGACGGAGAATAAGGATGGCCGCAGCAACACGGACAGACGCTGCCTGTCAGGTAATTCCGGTACAATCCGCCTCTATATGTACTCACCTAAAAACCTGTTTTCCTATCCCCGCTACCGCGCCGACTTCACTGCTCCGGCAGCATTTTTGCCGATGTCTCGTGTGGAGATGGAAGCACTCGGCTGGGATTCTTGCGATGTCATCCTAGTCACGGGAGATGCCTACATCGACCACCCCAGCTTCGGCATGGCATTGGTGGGAAGGCTGCTGGAAAAACAAGGATTCCGTGTTGGCATCATTAGTCAGCCGGACTGGCATTCTGCCGATGCATTCCGCGCCCTTGGCAAACCCAATCTCTATTTCGGCATCACTGCCGGCAATATGGATTCGATGATCAACCGCTATACGTCCGACCGCAAGATTCGTTCGGAAGATGCCTATACAGCAAACGGCGATCCAAACAAGCGTCCGGATCGTGCTCTAGTAGTGTATGCGCAGCGCGCGCGCGAAGCCTATCCTGAGACGAACATCGTCGTCGGCAGCATCGAAGCCAGTCTGCGCCGCATCGCACATTACGACTATTGGTCAGACAAGGTACGCCGCTCAGTGCTACCCGACTCCAAGGCGGACATCCTGCTATATGGAAATGCGGAACGAGCATTAGTAGCATTAACGCATCGACTGGCTGCAGGCGAATCGATCAAGTCTATTCGTGATTTGCGCGGCACTGCCTTCATGGTGCCGGATGGTTGGAAACCTGCCACAGACTGGAACGAAGCGAACTCCACTCGCTACGACACGCCGGGCCGCATCGAGCCGCATGCGGACCCTTATGAAATGAAGTCGAAGGAAACCGCCAGTTGCGCCACTGAACAGAAGCCAACCGAGCAACCGGTGCTGATCTTGAGCCGCGAAGAGCGCCAGGCTGCTCTGAAGGAGCAGCGCAACAAGACCGTTGTGCGCCTGCCCTCTTACGAGGCCGTCAAGGACGATCCCGTGCTGTATGCGCATGCATCGCGCGTGCTGCATTTGGAATCGAATCCGGGTAATGCGCGCGCACTGGTGCAAGCGCACGGTGAGCGCGACGTCTGGCTGAACCCTCCACCGTTACCCTTGGAAATGGAGGAGATGGATGGCGTGTATGACTTATTCTACGCACGCTCACCGCACCCAAGCTACGGCAAGGCGCGCATCCCAGCATGGGAGATGATCCGCTTCTCGGTCAACATCATGCGCGGCTGCTTCGGCGGTTGTACTTTCTGCTCAATCACGGAGCACGAAGGCCGCATCATCCAGAGCCGCTCCGAACCATCGATCCTGCGCGAAATCGAACTGATCCGCGACAAGACCAAAGGCTTTACCGGCACTATATCCGATCTAGGCGGCCCGACCGCCAACATGTACCGCCTCGCGTGCAAGGACAAGAAGATTGAGGAATCCTGCCGCCGCTTATCTTGCGTGTATCCGACCATCTGTTCCAACCTGAATACCGATCATGGAAAGCTGATCCAACTCTATCGCAAGGCACGCGCAATCCCCGGCATCAAGAAGATCTTGATCAGCTCCGGCCTGCGCTATGACATCGCAGTACGTTCACCCGAATACGTGAAAGAACTCGTTACACACCACGTCGGTGGCCTGCTGAAGATCGCGCCCGAACACTCTGAAGACGGCCCACTATCGAAGATGATGAAGCCAGGCATGGGCTCGTACTACAAGTTCAAGGAAATGTTCGAGCGCTATTCGAAGGAAGCCGGCAAGGAACAATATCTGATCCCCTACTTTATCGCCGCCCATCCGGGCACAACCGATGAAGACATGCTGAATCTGGCACTGTGGCTGAAACAAAATAATTTTCAGCTCGATCAGGTCCAGACCTTCCTGCCGACGCCGATGGCCATGGCAACCGCGATGTACCATGGCCGCAAGAATCCATTGCACAAAATTTCCAGCGATTCTGAAACGGTTGAAACGGTCCGTAACGGCAAGATCCGTCGTCTGCACAAAGCATTTCTGCGTTACCACGATCCGCAAAACTGGCCGATCCTGCGCGAAGCGCTGCAACGCATGGGGCGTTCCGATCTAATCGGCAATAGCGAACGGCATTTGGTTCCACGGCATTCCGGCCCGGTTACGCCCTCTACGCAGCGCCACCGGGCACAAGCAAAATCGGCAAAACCACTGCCGATGAAAACATCATTTGCCCCGTCGGTACGCAAACCGATCTCTGAACGCTCGGCAAAAAAACCCTTCTCTATTTCAAAAAGTGGACGCAAATAAGCTATAAGGTTGCCCAATGAAAAAGCCCCCCAAGAGAAATCAAGAGGGGCTTTTTCATTGTCGCTCAGCTGCAGCATCCATTTGGCATTCGATACTCCAGCCGACGCCGGGGTTGACCGGATCATCAACATGACGCCACCTTGTATCGCACATGGAACAGACATGCTTGGTGATCCATATCGTCTTCCCTCTTCCAGAGCGGGAAATACGTTCTGTTATACCGATTTGCCGCAATCTCTCATGTCCTTTGTTCGTCCGTTGATTCTGAGACAGGGAATTACATAAATTACAAGGCATGTTTTGCTCACTCATGATCTTTCACATTTGCAAAAGACGCACTGAATGCATGACAGTTCAAAATTTATCGT
>DATLIB010000259.1:0-5599 GCA_035539595.1 Noviherbaspirillum sp. | reverse complement strand
TCGTGCCACAGCTTCATGCGCAGCGTCATTTTGCTGCCGTACAAGGTTTGCTCGCCGAGCGTTACCGAGGGGTCGAGCGCGAAGGGAAACTGGGCGGCAATCTCATAGGCGACCGGCAGCAGCTTGCGTGTTTCCTGGCTGTCGCGGATGGCTTCGATCCAGTTCAGCCGCTTTTCTTCGCCGATGAAACCGCGCTCCTTCAGGCCGATGTACTTGGGCTGGAATTGCCGGATCTCTTGCGTTTCGTTCTCCGCCTCCTGATGTTGCGTCACGGCTTGATCACGCTGGGCCAGGGCGGCGTTCCTGTTGTCGATTTGCTGGTTCAGGGCGTACCAGCTGCCGCCGAGCAGCGCCCCGCTCAGGAGCGTTACCAGGGCAAAGGTCAGCGTCGCCCGGCGCACAAAAGAAAAATCGTTTTTCTTCAACGAGGGCTTCATCGTCATGGCTTCCACACCAGTTTCAACGCGAACGGCGCCTTGGCGCTCCCGGCATCGAGGCCGGCCCGTCCTTCGAGCACGGCGTTCGGCTTGATGTTCAAGGGGGCTTGCGTGATTTCCACCTGCAGGCGCAGGTCCTTGCTGAGCGCGGCGGCGAACTGTTGCACCTTTTCCAGCGCCAGCCGGTAGTCGTTGTCGAAGGGCGCGATCTCGCCTTCCAGCAGCAATGTCTGGAGCGGTTTCGCCGGGATGCCGATCAGCGCCGCAGAAAGCGCTGACTCTGCCACCGCTGGAACGAGATTCGGGTCGGCTGTTGTTGTGGCGGGTTCGGTGGCAGACCAGTGCAGCTTGTTCAACTGTATCTGCGGCAGCGTGTCGAGTGCCTGGCTGACGATGCCCAGCAAGGCATGCGGCGCAGGCGCGTTTTGCGCAAGCATGGCTTCCAGATCAACGGCGAGTTTCATGTTGTGCGGGTTCGCCACCGTGGGCGGCATGCGGCGCAGGACTTCGCGGTAGCGCGCTTCGACGACGCGGGTTTCCTCCTGCAAGCGCCGCACCTCGCGCGCCGTCTGGAAGGCATCCACGGCCTTGACCCCGGCCCAGGTGCAGCCGGTGACCAGGATGAGCGCACTGAGCGCATAGAGCGCGGCTCTGGTCTGCCATAGCCGATAGAAACGGTTCGCTTCGGACGAGCCGTAATGGCTGGCGGGCGCGGACCGCGCCAGCAACGAGAGATACAACGTGTCCGCCACCGGTCCGCCTGCCCCGTCTTTCAGCCCCAGTCTGGCGGCAGCCTCTTCCAGATCGATGCATTGATGGACCACGGCAGAGGTATCGGCACAATGCGCGTGCACGGCATGCGCTTGTTCGGCGCTGGCGATGACCACGATCCGCAGCAGATCGCCGCGTCCCAGCTGACGCGTGCTGGCGAGGAACTGGCGAATCTTCGCGGTTTCCTGCGCCACGGTTTGCGCCATCGCCTGCGCGCCGTCGTCTTCCAGCGCCGTCAGGCGGCTGAAGCGCAATTGACCGTCCTGCAGGTAGCTTTGCCGCAGCCCGCCCGATTGATGCGTGACCAGCAACAAGGCCCCCGCGCCGAGCCGCAGCTTGTCGCAGATGAGCGGACTGGCGAGCGCAACCGAATACATCCGTGCGAGCGGGATTTTCTGCTGGAGCAGCACGTCGATCCAGGGCTGCGGCTGCGCGGTGTTGGTCAGGGCGCTGAACAGCACGCGGGCATCTTTGCGGCCCGTCTTTTCCCGTCCCTGGTAATGCGCTTGCCGATACGGCGTGTCCCGGTATAGCTGGCCGAGACGGCGCTGCAGCAGGGTTTGTCGCGCGCTGCCGATGACATGCGGAACCGTATCGTGCTGAAAGTCTTCTTCGACCAGATCGGCCAGCAGATGGGCGGGAACGGCGGCGTGCGCTTCCAGGTAATCGGAAAACGCCTGCAAGCCGGCTTCGTCATTGCGGAAGACGCGTCCCTGCGACAGCGTGCCGCGCACCCAGAGGTAGGCTGTCAGCTGGTTATGTTGCAGATAAAGCAGTTGTTTTCGCACGGATCGTCTCTTGCTACCGGGCTTGCTTGCCCGGCGCGCTGTTCAAGTTTTCATCAAAATTTAATCTTGGTGACAGTGTCGTAAACCGGCCCGAGCACGGACAGCATGATCCATCCCAGAATCACGCCCAGCACGACTGTCATGACCGGCTCGACCATGGTCTGCACCTTCTCGATCACGTCCTGAATGTCACGGTTGTAGAAGTAGCTGACATTGCGCAGCGCCTGGTCCAGCGATCCGGTCGCCTCGCCCACCTTGAGCATGCGAATCACCAGCGGCGGAAAAATGCCGACGTTCTGAAACGCCGCCGTCACGCCCTGCCCTTCGGAGATGAGTTGGCCGGCACGGCGCAGGCCGTCGGCGATCACCGCGTTGTTGACGATATCTTGCGACAGGCGGATACAGTCGAGGATCGTGATGCCGGACGAATACATGAGCCCGAAGAAGGACGCGAAGCGCGCCAGGATGATCTTTTCCAGTACCGGCCCGATCAAGGGCATGCGCAGCTTCCATTCGTCGGCCTTGTAGCGCGCCCGGCTGCTGTACGCGAGCAGCATCTTGGCGCCGACGGTGCCCAGCAACGGCAGCGCCAGAATCACATACCAGTAATTGACGAAGATGCCGGAGACGAAGATGAGCGCCTTGGTATGGAAGGGCAGCTCCTGGCCCATGCTGGTGATGAAGGTGGTGATTTGCGGCACCAGATAGATCATCAGGAAGAACATGACCCCCATCACGGCGGTGCCGACGAAGGCGGGATACATGATGATCTTCTTGGCTTTGGCGGAGAGTTCGTCCTGCCACTTCAGGCTGTCGCTCAGATCCTTGAATACCTCGGGCAGATTGCCGCTATGCTCGCCGGCGGCGATCAGGCTGGTGAAGGTCTTGTCGAAACTGTGCGGATGCAGGGCCATCGCGTCGGACAACTGCAAGCCGCCTTCGATGTTTTCGATCAGGTCCGCCACGATGCCGCGATAGGCCAGGTCGTCCACGCTGTCGCGCAGGTCGCTGAGTCCTTCCAGAATCGGCACGCCGGCGTGGGTCAGTTGCTCCATGTGGAAGCAAAAGTTGATCAGGTCCTTGCGCTTGATGCGGGCCTTGGCGAGCGAGATGGTCTTGACCGTTTTCTGCTTGCAGTCGATCAGGTCGAGCTCCATGCGCTTGAGGCGCAGCTCCAGGTCCTGCAGGTTGGCGGCGTCCATGCTGCCGCGCACCGTCTTGCCCTGCGCGTCCATGGAGCGGTAGGCGTAGAGCGTCATTGCGTGAACCTGTCCGTCAGATCGACCACGCGGGAAATCTCGTCGAGCGAGGTGCTGCCGTCCAGCACGCGGCGCACGCCGTCCTCCACCAAGGGGCGGAAGCCGTTGGCCAGTGCCAGGCTGCGCAACTCGCGCGCGGTGCCGCGCCGGGCGATCACGTCATCCATGTCGCCATTGAACTTGAGCAGTTCCATGATGGAGAGGCGCCCCTTGTAACCTTGATGCGCGCAGCGCTCGCAGCCGACGCTGCGGCAGATCATGGCCGGCGGCGCGTCGTCGGCCAGTCCGAGCAGGCGGCGTTCCAGAGCGCCCGCCTCCACCGTTTCCTTGCAATGGTCGCAGAGCCGGCGCACCAGCCGCTGGGCGACGATGCCGATGATGTTGCCGGCCATGAGGTCGGGCTGGATACCGAGGTCCAGCAGGCGCGGGATGGCGCCGATGGCGGAGTTGGTGTGTAGCGTGGAGTACACCTGGTGGCCGGTCATGGCCGCGCTGAACGCCATCTCCGCGGTTTCCAGATCGCGGATTTCACCGACCAGGATCACGTCCGGGTCTTGCCGCATCATCGAGCGGATGCCGCTGGCGAAACCCATCTTGGCCGACTCGTTGACCGAGGTCTGGCGGATCATGCTCATCGGGTATTCGACCGGGTCCTCCAGCGTCATGATGTTGACGCTCTCGGTGTTGATGTGGTTGAGGATGGAGTACAGGGTGGTGGTCTTGCCGCTGCCGGTCGGCCCCGTCACCAGGATGATGCCCTCGGGCCGCGCGATCATCAGTTTCAGCAGCAGGAGTTCGTTGTCGTCCAGCCCGAGATCGTCCAGCGGCACAATGCCTTTTTGTCGGTCCAGGATACGCAGCACGATGTTTTCGCCATGCGTGGTGGGCTGCGCCGAGGCCCGGAAGTCGATTTGTCGTCCTGAAAAGCTGATGGAAATCCGGCCGTCCTGCGGGGCGCGCGTCTCCGCGATATTCATGTTGCTCATCACCTTCAGCCGCACCGCCATCGCTGGCCAGTAGGTTTTGTGCAAGCTGCGTATCTGCCGCAGGGTGCCATCGATCCGGTAACGAATGCGCAGGAAGAATTGCTCCGGCTCGAAATGGATGTCGGAGGCGTTCTGTTGCACGGCATCGGCCAGCAAGGCATCCATCAGGCGCACCAGCGGCTGGCTGTATTCGTCCGAGGTGGATTGCAGGCTGTGATGATTGCTTTCGCCGGTTTCGATCTCGTGCAGGATGCCGTCAATCGAGAGTTCAAACCCGTAATACTGGTCGATGGCGCGCGCGATGTCGGCCTCGCTGGCCAGCATCGGCGTGACCCGGATGTCCTTGCCCAGCATGGCGCTGATCTGGTCCAGCGCCACAATGTTGCTGGCGTCGGCCATCGCCAGCATGAGCGTGCCCTGCTGCCGTTCCAGCACGATCGGAAACACGCGGAAACGCTTGGCGACCTCCTTGGGGATGAGCTTGATGGCGGCAGCATCCACCACGATCTTGGTGAGGTCGGTGCTTTGCTGGTTCAGGTTTTCGCTGAGCGCTTCGCGCACCGTGGCGTCGGTGACGAATCCCAGCTGGATCAACTGCTTGCCGAGCGGAGCGCCGTTGCGCTTTTGCTCAATCAGCGCGATACGCAACTGGTCTTCGCTGATCACCCCTTTCTGGATCAGCAGCTTGCCTAAGGGAATGGTCGGTTTCTCTGCCGGATGAGCGTTCATTGCGCGACCACCTCCTGCAGCGCCCGGATGCGGTCACGGACAGCCGCTTCCTGGAAGCCCTTGGTGCCGTTGGCGGCAAACTGGAGCGCTTTGCGGTAGTAATCGAGCGCCAGTTTGGGCTGACTCAGGCGGTCCAGGCTGACGCCCAGGTTGAACGCATAATCGGCGTTGCCCGGCGCATTGGCGAAAGCACGGAAATACGCTTGCTGCGCGTCGCCCCAGCGTGACTGTTGCGCATACAGGTTACCGAGCGCGAAATGCAGCGCGCCCGACTGCGGGTGTTGGGCAAGCGCCTTTTTGAGGCGGCTTTCGTCCTGGGCAACGTCGCCCTGCTGCAAGCTCAACAGACCGGCGATGGCATCCGGGTCGGCCGGGTCGGCATCCAGCAGCCGGGAGAAATAACCGGCCGCCTGTTCCGGCTGCTCGCGCTTGAGGGCGAGCGTCGCCAGTCCCAGCAAGGCATCGCGGCTGTGCGGTTCCTGCTGCAGGGAACGCCGGTACAACTGTTCTGCCGCTTGATACTCGCCCGCCAAAAAGGCTTGATACGCCTGGCTGGTCGCGCTGAGGATTTGCCTGGTGTCCGTGCTCCGGCGAATCTGGATGCCGGCCGTTTCGACGGTATAGGCCGC
>DATLIB010000258.1:0-10191 GCA_035539595.1 Noviherbaspirillum sp. | reverse complement strand
AGACAATGCAGCCTCATGTCTTTCAACAAAGCCAAGGCGTGTATTTCATTTTCATTTTCATTTTCATTTTTTAGCAATAAGTCCGACCTATCCGACCATTCGGCACAGTGGTAGTGGTTCACCATCGCAGCAGGTTGCCGGTGGCAATCCAACCGGTGATTCGCCCAATCAAAAAGCCCGGCGTCGGAACGCCGGGCTCGTCATGAAGCCGATATCAGGAGGTGGAAACGTCTTTCTTCAGAAAACCGGCGATCAGCGCGAGCAGTTGTTCTTCCTGATACGGCTTTCCGAGATATTCGTTAACGCCCAATTCCAGCGCGTAGTTGCGATGCTTGGCAGCGGTACGCGAGGTAATCATGAGGATGGGAATCTGCCGCGTCCGTTCATCATCGCGTACATTACGGGTTAAATCGAAACCATCCATACGTGGCATCTCGATGTCGACTAGCATGATATCGGGTGTAAGCGATTGCAGCTGCTCAAGCGCATCTACGCCATCCTTCGCCAAAACAACTTGATAGCCTTCACGTGTCAGCAACCGCTGGGTGACGCGACGCACCGTCAACGAATCATCGACGACCATTACGATGTTTTGTGTGCGCAGACCTTGTACCGGCTTAGCCTTCGACTCAGCCGGCTCCTGTAAATCAGCCACTGCGCCTATCGACGCTGGCGCGCCCGATTGCGTGAGTCTCGGCGCACGCAAGGCGCCCTGCACCGCACGTTGCGCCAGAGGCACCGGATTCAGAATCAGTACGATGTCACCGGAACCGAGCACCGTCGCGCCGGCAACCCCTATCATGCGTGCCAGCTGCGGACCAATGTTTTTAACCACGACTTCCCGGTTGCCGAAAATCTCGTCGACGTGCAAGGCAACCCGGTCATTGCCACTCTTTAAGATGACCAGGGGCGAATAATGCTGCGATACCGGCGACACCTTCGTGTCGCCCAGCAAGGCAGACAGGTAATACAAGGGCACCTGCTGCCCTTGCCATGCCACTACGCCATCGTTATATGCGGCCGCGAGCGCATTGGTCTTGAGCTGCTGTACCTGCTCAACCAGCACCGACGGCACGGCATACGTCTTGCCACCGGTCGATAACAATACGACTTGCGTCACAGCCAAGGTCAGCGGCAGGTGAACGGTAAAGTGTGCGCCCTGACCGGGTTCCGAACAGATCGACACCCGCCCCCCGAGGACCGCTGCTTCGGAGCGCACCACATCCATGCCGACACCACGCCCTGCCAACTCGGTGATTTCATCTGCTGTCGAAAAACCAGAATGAAAGATCAGTTCTGCGGCTGCGGCGTCTGACATGCCATCATCGTCAGTCAACAATCCAACACGCTTGGCTTTATCACGGATCCGTGCAATGTCCAAGCCTTGACCATCATCTGAAAACTGGATCACAACCTCATTGCCTTCCTGCCTGACATCCACCAGCAGTTCCCCGGTCTCGCTCTTGCCAGCGGCACGACGGATTTCACGCGATTCGATACCATGCACAATTGCATTACGCAGCAGATGCTCAAACGGGCCGGTCATCTTTTCCAGTACGCCCCGGTCGATTTCCACGGCGCTACCGCGGATATCGAGACTTACCCGCTTGTCGACTTCCTTGGCGGCTTGGCGTGTGACACGGAACAAGCGCTCGGAAATGCTGCCAAATTGAACCATTCGGACCCGCATCAGATCTTGTTGCAGGTCACGTGTAAGACGAGCCTGTGCCGTCAGATCGCTCACGGCACTGTCCAGTGTGCGGCTAAGGTTATGGTGTACGGAGCCAACATCGTCGACGCTTTCCGCCATCATGCGCGTCAACTCCTGCAAACGCGTGAAACGGTCGAACTCGAGCGGATCGAATTCGCGCTCGCCGGATTGGGCCATGCGTGATGTGATTTGCGTTTCCGCTTGCATTTCGATTTCGCGCAACTGATCGCGCAAACGCGCCACGTTCTCAGTCAATTCCGATAAGGATTGCCTGAGCGTTCCGACTTCGTTCTCCAGCTTGGAGCGGGAAATAGAGACTTCACCGGCCTGATTCACTAGGCGATCCAAAATTTCGGCACGCACCCGCACTGTCGGCGCTACTCTCGCAGGGGTGGCAAGAGCGTGTGCCGCCGGCAATTTGATTGGGGCCTGCCTGCCGGACTGCACTGGATTCAAAGGCGTCAACGCGACGGATTCATGGTCAGGTGAATCTGCCTCCCCACTGCGATGCTTCTCCACTTGCTCGTCAGCTACTGGTTCAATTTCCGCCATTTGCGTAGCTGCTTGGGGATATTGCAGATGTTCGAACATCTGCAAACCCTGATCGTAACGTAGCAACAGGTTTTCAATTGGCAACACCGCAGGCGCACCCAAACGCATGATGTTTTCAATACGGGATTCCATATCATGCAAATGCTGACCCAGACGCATCGCACCCGCCATCCGCGCGCTGCCTTTAAGCGTATGCAACGAGCGTAACATCGACTGAGGCAACCCAATGTTGCCTGGTTGTTCCTGCCATTCGCGCAACGCGGTTCCTAAGGGCGGAAAAATGTCCCGCCCTTCTTCCAGAAATACCGGCAACAAGTCCGCATCGAGCTCATCGGTCAGCATCATTGTCGAGTCGACCGATATATCCCTTTCACCGGAGATGGTCGACTCGGGCAAAGCCAGGGAAGCGGACTGCCGGTCCTGCGTATCTTCCGTCCCAAGGTACGCCCCCCCCTTCTCGCCCGCGTCATCCTTCACGGCGGAATGCGCCGCATCTATAGGAGCCAGTTCCGGCAACTCGGAGGTAAGGGCATAGGAAGATTCAAGCACATCAGACGGAGCTGCCTCCCCTTCAAGCTCGGGCAAGGTCGTCAAGAAGGTTTCCACATGCATTTCAGCACGCGATTCAATGTCCTTCTGAAGACTTGCAAGCAGACGCGCATACTCACGTTCATGTACCGGCATTTCACCCAGTGCAAATTTTTGCAACATCAACTTCAAGCGTTCGACGCTCTGTTCCAGCGTATCGAATTCATGTGACATTAATCGCACGGGCTTGCGTATTAGGAACTGCAACACCATTTCAAGAGCATGTGCGACTTCCTGGAGGGAATTGAAACCGACAGTTGCGGAACTGCCTGCTAACGAATGCGCTGCATGAACTGCCTGGATGTTGACAGGCCGTTCCGGCTCATGGCGCCATTCCGCAATATCCTGCGCCAGCAGGCGGACCAACTCGTCAGTTTCCGAAAGGTAAATGTTGTGCAGGGGGACGCTTATTTCCAGATCGCCGATACGTCTGACGGTATCGCTCAGCGTCGCTTCGACGGTCTGCATGCTCGGAAATTCAATCACGTCGGCAATCGATACCAAAGGGGGAGTTATTTCCGGAAACGACTCCGCTGTTGCCATACTGTGTTTTTTACTTGTGGCTAGTGTCGTGATATTGCTTGCTTCAAACATGGCAAGATCGGCGTCCGACAATTCGAACTCCTCAACCTGAGGTAGCTCGGTGGAAGCCCATGGTGTATCGACAAGATCACTGCCGTCTGACGACTCAGTTGTTACAACCGTCATGTCCGGGGAGAGGTCAGAATGCTCCTCGGGGTCTGACACATCGACTTGCGGCACTATTTCTG
Organism: Noviherbaspirillum sp.; assembly: GCA_035539595.1. Lineage (GTDB taxonomy): Bacteria > Pseudomonadota > Gammaproteobacteria > Burkholderiales > Burkholderiaceae_D > Noviherbaspirillum. The sequence continues at coordinate 6,570 of DATLIB010000258.1, read as the reverse complement.
CGACCTGCATCTCCGGCGTCAGAGGTACTACATCAATAGATGCATCAAGTGCAAAAATGGTTTTATCTGCTTCGTCGCTTTCATCTTCCCAAAAAAACTTCCCACCTGCCTTCACGCGCTCTGCTGCACTAACAAGCGCACTTGAAGTACGATCAGACCTGCCTTTAGTTTGCAAGTCCAGCACCCAGGCAGCCAATATGTCGACCGCCTTGTCAAGCAGGTTATAGAGTTCGGCATCTCCATTGCGGGATTCAGACAGTCTAAGATTCAAAACCTGTTCGATACTCCATGCGGCTTCACCAATGGAGACAAGACCAACCATGCGACCACTTCCCTTCAGAGTATGAAATGAGCGGCGCAGCGTTGTGAGATGTTCCTGATTATGCGGTTCGCTACGCGATTCAGGTATGGTTTTCCTGACCGTCTCCAGCACCTCTTCGGCCTCTCCCAGGAAGATTTCAAGAAGCTCTGCATCAACCGCTTCGTCGGTGGCAGGCGCTACGCGCACAGGCAACGGTTGAGCTAGCGGCGAAGCAAGAGTTGTAGCAGCCATGATGTCCGCCAACGCATCCTTGGACGCCGAAAAATCGGGGCGCTCCAGTAAGTTAATACCCGTTTTGGCACGGTCGTTAGCGTCCGGGTTATCAATCAGTGCAGCATCCAAACGAATCTGTTCAAGGGACTCACGCAATCGCTCCTGCAACATCGAGTTATCCGGCTGCGCCTTCAAGGACATGGCGAGTTCAGCGGATTGCTTCTGATGAAAAGCGAGTTCATCTTCTACCGTCGATATTACTGGAGGTGTCGCATCAGGAAGCGGCTCGCTCAGATTTTGAGCGGCATCGGGAGTCAGGTAGCAGGCGTCTGGCTCGACTTCATTCTGCGACGCCTGCTCTATAAGATTGGCACGAAAAATACCTTGCGTTTCATCGAACGAAAAACGATTCTTCGCGCTCTCCGATGGAAGCTGCAGAGTTTCGATGAAAAAACTCAATGCTCCGACGTTTTGGGCCACCTGCTGAAAATCTTCCTGGTCGGGCGCGCCCCCCTGCTCAGAGGAAAGAAAGCGCTGTACCGCAGCACGAGTATGCTGAATCGTACGCATGGCATCGTCCTGCTCAAGAACGGCCAACGCCCCCTCGATCTGATGCAAGGTTGTATCTAGCTGATCAAGCGCATTACTCTGCGAAGGATCCCGAAAATATTCGTCAAGCATTTTCTCTACTTGTCGCAGGCTAGCCTGCATCTCCCCAGCCAGCGCGCTCATCGTTTGCCGGTGCTGCGCCTCACGCGACATGTCGTCGATCCACTGCAGCGCTTGAGCCGGCTTTTCGCCAGCGACAACAGCAAGCAAGCGTGCCGTCATTGCATCGGCACGCTCGGCAAAATTGTCCGAAAGATGGCCAATATGCGCCAGTGAATTTTCGATGAACAGCAGACCGGTGGCCATTTCGAGTCCCAGTATATCGCCCGGTTTCGCATGCGCAGCGTGACGCGCGATGCCTTTCATCTCGCGCAGCAATTTCGACAGCGGCGGAGAATTCAGTTTCGATCCGGCGTCCGCAAGAAAATGCATGTCCCGCTCAAATACCTCGGCAACGCTTGCATCACCACCGGCAATGCGGTTCCACATATTTTTCGCCTGCGCCAACCGCTCCTTCGCTTGTGCCAACGCATCGGTGTCGATCTGGCCGTATCGCTCCTTTTCATAATCGTCAGGCACAAGGCCGTCCAAGCGATAAGCCGTACGAATTTCGCGAACGCGAGGCGAAGGATCGCTCGCTTTTGCAATAAAAAACAATGCATCACGCAGCAATCTCTCCGCAATACTCGGCGATCCTTGACACAAGCGACGAATTTGCAAATTGATACGAGCGAACAGCTGCTTGACATAAATCTCGTTTTGGATCTTGCCATCCGCTACGGCTTCAGCCAAGCCATGCATCACCCACCAAAATACATGGGCTTGAGGATTGTCTTGCATGCTTTCGATCTGACTGACGACATCACGCATTACAGCAGCATTAGCCAACTCGATATTGCGGTGTGTGCTTTTCAGGAACGGCAGCAACGCCCTTTCAAAGCACTGACGCAAAGATGTGTATTTGGCGGCACTTGCGCTGGCAATAGCGGAAGCGCCAGGCAGCTGTGGCCTAATCGCGAGATTAGGGAAGAACAGATCTGCCGGGTGAATGCGTTCGGCGCCACGCACTTCAAGCAAAGCACGATAATAAGGAAACAACCGAACCGGCTGATGAGACATACCGGATAACAGTTCTTCCAGATACTCGACCAAGGCTTGGTAGCTATTACCGATCGCAACGGCGAGCTTCGACGTCAGCTCCAATTGCGAAGTATCGATGCGATCGAACAAGTCTTCGACTGTTTCAGTAATGATAGCAACCCCGTCGACATCGATGATTTGCAGCGCCCCATGCGCTTGGTGCAAATAGCTCTTGGCATGGCGGATCGATGTAGCTTGTTCATCAACATCCTGCGTGATGGCTTCATGAATCGCCACCTTGGAACGGTTGAGGGCTTCGCGGATTTCCCCGATTACCCAGGACAGCGGTCCGGTATCGAAATTATGCCGAACGCTTTGCGATGCGAAGGAAGAAGAGCTGGTCATGACTGCCTCGCGGGGTCAAATGGCGGCGCGTAATGACAACAGAAGGCCGCCGGGCATCACTAATGGATAGCATGTGAAGCCTGACAAGAGAATCAGGCAGTCACGCGGAAACGGGATACAGAGTTCTTGAGCTCTTCAGCCAGCTTGGACAATTCACGGATTGATTGCGCGGTCTGTTGTGTGCCTTGCTGAGTCTGTTCAGTTACCGTCAGAATGTTTTGGATATTTTGCGCCACACCGTTAGCCGACGTCGCCTGCTGTTCGGTTGCAGCGGAAATGCTTTGAATCAGTTCTGCGAGACGATTAGATACGCTGCGTATTTCAGACAGTGCCGCACCGGCCGCATCGGATAGCTTCGCCCCCTCAACCACCCCCTGCGTCGATTTTTCCATCGCTGCCACAGCATCATGGGTATCGGTCTGAATGGTACGTACCAGCGCCCCGATTTGCTTGGTTGCTTCGCCAGAACGCTCGGCAAGGCGCTGAACTTCTTCGGCAACCACAGAAAATCCTCGTCCGGCCTCACCTGCAGACGCTGCCTGGATCGCGGCATTCAGCGCCAGCACGTTGGTTTGTTCAGTAATGTCGGAAATCAGTTCGGTAATTTCACCAATTTCTTGCGACGACTCGCCCAAGCGCTTGATCCGCTTGGAGGTTTCTTGAATCTGCTCGCGGATTTCATTCATGCCCTTGATTGCGTCTTCCACTGCCCTAGTACCCTGCTCCGCGGCAGTTACGGACTGACGCGCCACTTCGGCAGATTCATTCGCAGATCTGGATACGTCGGTAATCTGTACCGCCATCGCCAGTACTGCCTGGCCTGTTTCCTGAATTTCGCGGGACTGCCTCTGCGAAGCACCCAACAACTCATTGGAAATATCCTGTGCCTGATTCGATGCAGCGGTAACTTGTTCCGCCGTTGTCGTCACACGTCCTACCAAACCACGCAATTCTTCCACCGTATAGTTGACCGAGTCGGCAATTGCCCCCGTGATGTCTTCCGATACCGTCGCCTGTACCGTCAAGTCGCCATCCGCCACTTCTTGCAGTTCGTTCATGAGGCGCAAAATGGCGGCCTGATTCTGGTCATTTGCACGTTTTGCCTCTTCTTCTTTTTGCAATGCCTGCAAACGCTGCTCATCCGCCGCCTGACGACGCTGATCTGCTTCCTTGGTGCGATTCCGGCTATCCTGCAGCAGCACGAGTGCGATGCCGGTCGCAGCAACCAGCGCCATGACGGCGCTGGACAGCATTAGCCAGAACGACCAGTGTTGCGTGTCTTCTTCTGCCCGGTATGCCTGAAGCAACACTGTGATACGTTGCTTCAGCGTTTCATTTTCCGCAAAGACCAGCTGTTCCGATTGTTTTGCGGCAATGAAGTTTTGCAGGTTGCCCAGGATCGTTGCGACCAACTGCTGGTATTCCACGAATGTGACTTGCAGCTCAGTCAATTTATCTCGTGTCTCCTGATCTTGAGTCGCGGTCAGGCGCAATGCTTCGCTACCATTCAGAAAGCCTTCGATGATGTCGCGAAAAGTATGAGTATCTTTGCCTAGCAAAAAGGCCGTCTCCGGATTTACTCCTTCGGAGGTGAGAAATTCATTTGCACTTCGACCGAGCCGTTGCGTCAGCATAACCAATTGACCGGCAGCCGAAATTTCACGCGGCGTTGCGCCGCCTTGTGCCTTCAGCCTCGAAATCTCTTCCGTTAGTTCCAGCAATGCAGGCGACAACGTATTCAGCTTTTGCAGTGTGGCGCCAAAGCCAGTCAGTTCCTTTTTCAACTTCAAGATGGTATCTGCCGCCTTATCTGAGTTAGCCCAAATGTTTCGGGTTTCCTGCAGTATCGCGGCCATTTGCTGGGTAGGTGTGTCGATATGACGACCTTGATAACGTCCCCCTTTGGACAGTACATTCAGATCGTTATTCAGTTCCTTACGGCTATCCTGTAGTTGCTTGAAAGCTTCAGGATTACCCTGAATTGCATTTGGTGCCGCCTTGCCGATACGCTGAGAATGCATTAGAGCATCGCCGGCAATCTGGGTCTGAGTAGACTCGAGAATGGAGTGATTGGAATTAACCCACACAAATCCCGCTCCCAAGACAAGTGATGCGCCAAGTACACTCAACAGCAGCCGCAGCTGCTGTTGAAGAGGCAGATGACCAATCAAAGGCAGATGAATATCAGCGCTTTGCTGCAAGGCATCGCCGATGAAAGTTGCATTAGGATTACGTTTTGAAGCAGCAACCACCATACCGGATGCCGGCATCCGCATCGTGTTGCTCTCGGCAGTTTGCCCCGTCGAGCCAGCCAGATCGCGTCCGACCATGCCGGTTTCCTCTACAAGTCCATCCTTGGCGGCCTTGGAAAAAAACGGTAATTTAAACGCCATCACTGACTCTCCTCATGGAACTGATTAAGGGGTGGGGATTGATCGCCCAAGCTAGCGCAGCCTACAGGCCCACTTGCAAAAATTGCGGGGCTTGCACGATTAAAGAAAGCTTGAGCTCGGTCCAGACTTGTGATTCCCGATCAAGGTAGCGCCGGGCAGCCCAAGGCGCGTCACCACTATCCGCATCAGATTGCAACTCCATCTCCGCGATATTACGCAACCCCATTACACGCGACACCAGTAGTCCGCTATTGAAGGACAAAGCGGGAGCGAATGCGATAATCCGGCTTTCTTTTTCGAATGGAGTTGGGGCCCAGCCGTGAAAAAGCGCAAGGTCAATGACACTGATCAGATTGCCACGGATATTAGTTAGCCCGAGGAACCAGTCCTGTGTTAGAGGTACTTGGGTAATACTTGTTACTGAAACGATTTCACCTGCTTCCTGCAGATTCAGTAACCAACGAGTCTGCCCAATCATCACACCCAGCTGACCGGCTTGCGTCATGGCACCGTTATGAACCGCCTGCATCCGCTCAACCAGCCGAGCCTGGAATTCGCGCAAGCGAGTTTTGTGAGTGCCCGCCTCGGCTTCTTGGGCAGCAGGGCCGGATACGACATCCAAAACGGATCGGGTCATGAAGAAAAGTTAACCGAGTGAGGCAATTTTCGCCAACAACTCTTGCGGGTCGACCGGCTTAACAATGTAATCACGAGCGCCTTGACGTAACCCCCAAATGCGGTCGGTTTCTTGATTTTTGCTGGTGCAAATAATGATTGGAACGTCTTGTGTATCAGGATCACGCGCAATCGCGCGCGTAATCTGGAAGCCATTCTGACCAGGCATCACGACGTCCATAAGGATGAGTTGCGGCTTATCCGCTTTCACCTTCAACAACGCCTCTTCACCGTTTTCAGCCGTCGACACGGAAAACCCGTTTTTGACCAGAATATCAGTTAAAAAGTAACGCTCCGTCGGAGAATCGTCCACCACCAGAATCTTTTGTATGGGCATCGTAAACCTTCACTTCAGAAAAAATTACTTAGAAAGCGTCTGTGCAGTGTGTTCTCGTACTGTCTTAAGCAGGCTGTCCTTGGTAAACGGCTTGGTCAGATAAGCGTCGGAGCCAACCATGGCACCCCGAGCACGATCAAATAAGCCATCCTTGGATGACAACATGACCACCGGCGTAGAACTGAAACGCGCGCTTTTTTTAATCAGCGCACAAGTTTGGTAGCCATCCAATCTCGGCATCAAGATGTCGCAGAATATCAATGCTGGCTTGTAATCATTCATTTTTGCAAGCGCATCAAAACCGTCATCAGCAAGGACAACCTGATATCCGGCTTGCCCCAAGAAAATTTCTGCGGAACGACGAATCGTGCTGCTGTCATCAATCACCATAATCTTGACGCTGGTGCTATCCAAGGATGTTGTCATGATCCGGTCTCATAGAACTTCCACCCAATATACGGTGCTACTGTAGCAAAAAGCAAGATGCTTTAGAACAAGTCCATTCTTAGGCAATCAACGTAACTTCCCCATAGAAA
>DATLIB010000257.1:0-5662 GCA_035539595.1 Noviherbaspirillum sp. | reverse complement strand
CGCTGGATGCAATGCAAGGCGTCTGACGCGCCGCAGTGCGCCAGCGGCGAGCAGCAAAAATTGTTCAACTTATTCCTGCGTGGCGCCTTACTGAATCGTCAGTTGCTTGCCGCCGGAACCCGGCTTCTTCGGCAGCGAGAGATTAAGCACGCCATCCTGGAATTTTGCTTGCGCCTTGCTATCGTCCACGTCTTGCGGGAGTGTAATACTCCGGTACTGTTGGCCGTAACGACGCTCGCTACGAATCATGTTTCCCTCGTTGATCTCCGTCTCCTGTTTCAGTTCTGCACTGATCGAAATCTTGTTGCCATCGATGGCGATTTTGATGTCTTCTTTTTTTACGCCAGGAATTTCCGCCTGAATCTGATATTCCTGATCCGTTTCAGACAGGTCCATGCGAATGCGCGGTTCCGCTTCCATTCCGCGCAAAGAGGGCGCCATGGCGAACTCCCTGAAAAAATCGTCCATGTTGCGAAACGGATCGAATCGGATCATGTCGCTCAGCGGATCAAAACGCGTCAAGCTGCCAGCCATATCAACCTCCTGCGTGTAAGTAATGATGAATAAAAAAGCAAAAGATGTTCGTTGCAAGAAAGAAGGGACCGATACAACGCCACCGTTGCCCGTACTCGAGCTGAATTCAGCATATGAAAGGTCGAGAGTATCGATATGAGCAATATCAATGCGATGTCAGTGGTCTTCGCCATCAGCGCAGGCTGCATCAGGACCTCATTACCCAAGGCAAAGGATATGGAGAATGCCTAACTCAATCCGATGCAATGCCAGCGCCTCAGATGAAAAAGCGACGGCGCATCACGCCTCTCTCTTCATTGAAGTAGATCGAGGCATGATGCGCCGCTCGCCAAACCAGCTATTTTGATACGCATCAAATCTTTCATGCCGATCCAGCCCGGCATGAAAGCTTATTCAAGCAAAGTAGTTCAACCCCAACGCCTTCTTCACTTCCGACAAGGTGCGCCCCGCTGCCTCGCGCGCGCGTTCGGTGCCGCGCCGCAACATCGCCAGAACCTCGCCCCGGTCCGCGCCGAAACGCTGGCGCTCTTCGCGAATCGGTCCCAGCAGCGCCTGCAGATGCTCGTTCAACAAACGCTTGAGGACACTGTCGGCCAGTCCGCCGCGGCGGTAATGTTCCTTGAGTTCGCTCAGCTTGGCGGTGTCCGGCTCGAAGGCATCCAGGAAGGCAAACACCACGTTGCCTTCCACCTGACCCGGATCTTCAATGCGCAAGTGATTCGGGTCGGTGTACATGCGATTGACGGCCTTCTTGATCTCGTCCGCGCTGGCGCCCAAAGCGATGGCATTTCCAAGCGACTTGCTCATCTTGGCCTTGCCATCGATTCCCGGCAGGCGGCCGACGCTGGAGAGCACTTCCTTGCATTCGACAAGGACTTGTTGTCCGACCGTACTGTTGAACTTGCGCACCAACTCGTTCGTTTGCTCAATCATGGGCAACTGGTCTTCTCCGACGGGAACGAGGGTCGCCTTGAAGGCGGTGATATCCGCTGCCTGGCTCACCGGGTAGACGAGAAAGCCTGCCGGAATATCCCGCTCAAAGCCGCGCAGGCGAATTTCTTCCTTGATGGTGGGATTGCGCTCCAGGCGCGATACCGTCACCAGGTTGAGCAGGTATTGAGTCAACTCGGCCAGTTCGGTCACCTGGGACTGGATGAAGATGGTGGATTTTTCCGGGTCGATGCCGGCCGCAAGGTAGTCCAGCGCCACTTCCATCACATTGTCAGTCACCTTTTGCTGCCTGCCGACGTTGTCGGTCATCGCCTGGGCATCGGCCAACAGGAGGAATTGCTGTGCCTCGTGCTGCAACTGCACGCGTGCGCGCAACGAGCCCATGTAATGGCCAAGATGCAACGGACCGGTCGTGCGGTCGCCGGTGAGGATAATGGGTTTCGAAGAAACAAGGGACATAATGACTCCAGATATCCAGATAAATACGCCGATGCCGCCGGCACCGGGAGCGTGAGACAGAAACAGCAATGCCGCCCGAAACGGCGGCATTGCCATGAAAAATAGTACACATCAAAACGAACTGCCGGGTGAGAGCCGTTTTAGCCGTTTTCCAAACCCTGCCAGGAGTCCGATTTTTGTTCTCCTGCGCAAGGCCTGCTCAAGTCGGGCATTTTACGCTTTGTGCAGAACGCTGTCCCCTATCCGCAGCTGAAAGGCCTGCGCGATACGTGCCGGATTGGCATCGCTTCCAGGCAACGCTGCCGTCGGCACGGACACGGCTAACTTCGTGCCCTGCAGCACATCTTGCAACTTGAACACGCTCACCATCTGGGCCAGGCTGACAGCCTGCTCCTGCAAGGAGGCGGCAGCAGCTGCCGACTCTTCGACCAGCGCGGCATTTTGCTGCGTCACGTCGTCCATCTGGGCAATGGCTTGGTTGACCTGCTCGATACCTGCGCTTTGCTCCCGGCTGGCGGTGGTGATTTCGCCCATGATGTCAGTCACGCGCCTGACACTGGCGACGATATCGTTCATGGTGGCTCCGGCCTGATCCACCAGCCTGGTCCCGGCATGGACTTTTTCCACCGAGTCTTCGATCAGGTGGCCGATCTCCTTGGCCGCCGCTGCGGATCGCTGCGCCAGGTGACGCACTTCGGTGGCAACCACGGCAAATCCCTTGCCCTGCTCGCCGGCGCGGGCCGCTTCCACGGCGGCGTTCAAGGCCAGAATATTGGTCTGGAAAGCAATGCCGTCGATGACGCTGATGATGTCGGCAATTTTCTTCGCCGAGTCATTGATCGAGCCCATGGTATCGACCACTTGCGACACCACCGCACCGCCTTTGCGCGCGACTTCCGAAGCGGACATCGCCAGTTGGTTGGCCTGAGCGGCACTGTCGGCGTTTTGCTTGACCGTCGATGTCAGTTCTTCCATCGACGAGGCGGTGGTTTCCAGGGAGGTCGCCTGCTTCTCCGTGCGGGCAGACAGGTCCATGTTGCCCGATGCAATCTGGCCGGATGCGGTAGCGATGGTTTCGGTGCCGGCCCGCACGTCGCCGACGATTTTGACCAGGCTCTGGTTCATGTCGCGCAATGCCCGCAGAAGCTGGCCGGTTTCGTCGCTGGAACGGACTTCGATCACCTGCGTCAGATCGCCGGCGGCCACGCTCTGCGCGACCTTCACGGCACTTGCCAGCGGCTGCGCGATAGCGCGCACCAGCCAGATGCAGATTGCTGCGCCCAACAAGACACCAAAAGCAATGCCGGCAATACAGCTGACGCGCACCAGCAGATACATGGTTTGGCTACGCTCGTACTCTGTTTTTGCACGGTCCAGCTGCGACTGCATCAACGCATCCATGCGCGCGCTCATGGGTGCGGATAACTGGACCAATTTGCCGCGCATGAGGGCGGTCGCTTCCTGCAGATTCTGGGCACGCAATGCGGCCACCGCAGGCCGCACGCCTTCCTGCATGAAGCGCGCGCGGCTTGCGGCAAATTCCTGCGCCAGCGCAAGCTCTTCCGCCGACACGATTGTTGTTATATAGGCATCCCACACTTTGTCGGCCTCTGCGATTGTCCGCTCGATCCGCTCTACCTCTATGCCGAGCTCCGCCGGTTCGGCGGTCAATGCCTGCGCAATGACAAGTTGGCTATCGTCAATCAGGCGCACCACCCGGTCCAACTGGCTGAGCGGCACGAGGCGGTTTTGATAAGAAGTTTTCAGAGCATCATTTGCCGCTCCAAGGCTGGTAAGACCAATGACACCACCGCTTACCAACAAGAGGGAGAGGAAACTGATGACGAATATCAAACGTGATTTGATCGTGAAATTCCGAAGCATTTTCTTCCCTTCTTCAGTCTGCAATTACGGGGCGAGCCGTCACATTGATGAATATCAATAGTTGCGCCGAGGATAATTATTGGCTTAGCGAAAAACTTTGATTTGCCTCAAAAATTAAATAGCGGAATGAAGTTTTCACTCGAAAAAAAGGAGAAATTACTTTCCTGGCAACCAGGACGGGAGATAGGACACAAGCGCACCGTTCAGGTAAAGTGAGCGCATTGCGGCGCCCTGCCCACTCGTCTTCGATACCATGTCACAACCTATTTCCTTCATCCCAACCGATTCGTCCTCAAGCTGTCCTCCGCTGAATGTGGAAGAGCTGCGCACGCGCTGCTCTTCCTGCAGCATGCATGAGCTGTGCTTGCCGATGGGACTCGATGAAGCGGACATGAACCGCCTCGATCAGATCATCGGGCGACGCCGGCGCGTACCCAAGGACGGCAGCTTGTATCGCGTCGGCGATTCCTTTTCCAACCTGTACGCGATTCGCCTCGGGCACTTCAAGACCTTTCAGATCAATCCTGAAGGGGGCCAGCAAATTACCGGCTTTCAAATGGCAGGCGAATTGCTCGGCATGGATGCGATCAGCACCGACCGGCATCATTGCCATGCGGTCGCGCTGGAAGACAGCGAAGTGTGCGAAATTCCGTTTTCTCGATTGGAAAACCTGTTCAGCGATATGCCAACCTTGTTGCGGCATTTTCATCGGATGATGAGCCAGGAGATCACGCGCGAGCAAGGGGTGATGCTGTTGCTGGGGAATATGCGCGCGGAACAACGCTTCGCGGCGTTCCTGATCAACCTGTCCTCGCGTTACGTGGCGCGCGGTTATTCCTCGACCCATTTCCAGTTGCGCATGGGGCGCGAGGAAATCGGCAACTATCTCGGATTGACTATCGAAAGCATCAGCCGCCTGTTATCCAAATTCAAAAAGCAAGGCTGGCTCAGGGTCAACAACCGCGAGCTGGAAATCCTGGACCTGCCGACCCTGAAGGCGGTGGCAGCCGGCACACCGGTGTGCGATTAGGGAGCAGCACCCTCTTTCACGTTGTCCGCCCCGCCTGCTTGTCATCCGGCACGCCGATCAGATAGCAAGTCAGCATGCTGGCAAGCGCGCAAAACAACCAGAAAGAAAAAAAGCCGATGGTGTAGACAGCCATCGGCGGAAGATCCAGCGGCATACCGACCAGGCACACATCGTCCGGGTTGAACAGCGAAAAGAAAAAGCCTTCTGCCACAATCGCCACCAAAAAGGCAGGCCAGAGTACTACCATCATCAACCGCTTCATTGACCGCTTCATTCGCCCATCCCTTCGCGCCATCATCCAGATCAAGCGACTCAAGCCGCTTGGCCTGCCCTTATCTCCAATGTCTTTTGCTGCGGCCATAACCACTCGCCATGCAGCCGCCAGTCGCGCTGTTCGCCTTCTACCAGCACCTGCCAGCGCGCCCGCTCCAGCATCGGCAGGTCAACGCTGAATTTCCCCTGCCCATCGGGCCGCAGTTCCAACACCATGTCCTTGTCCGGTTGCGTGGAATGGACCAGCTTGAGCGTGAGCTTGCCGCCTTGCGCTTGGCCGAGGCTGCTGATCGTTCCGACCAGTTGCCCGGCTGCGGCATCGTAAGCCATATGCAGCGCCATGTTCAAGCTGGCGGCGACACGGTCGCGCCGCAGGTCCTGGTTGATTGCCTTGCCCTGTTTGTAATAGTCATCGACCACCAGCGCATCCTGCTTGACGAACGCAAGCCAGGTGGTGTGAATGCCGGCAACGATGACCAAGGCGGGACCGAGCATCAGCAGCCATGGCCAGCGGTGGGTATACCAAGGCTT
>DATLIB010000256.1:0-6578 GCA_035539595.1 Noviherbaspirillum sp. | reverse complement strand
GCCATGGAGCCATCCCGCCCATAGAGACGAAATGACAGCCGCTGTGTCTGGCGCAGGCAGCTGATTTATTTTGTTCTTCAAGGGGGGAATTCAGGCCTGCTCAAGCAGGAACGGACCGCCGCTGCGGTCGGATGGTTTCGACGGAAGTGGTAGGGAAATCGAGGTGGATTGTCCCCGCCGCTACCGCAAACTCACTCTTTCGCCAAAAAAGAGCCAAGCCGCTGCGCTCCTTCTTCCAGCCGCTCAATCGAACTCGCAAAACACCAGCGAATATAGCCTTCTCCCTCCGGCCCGAACGCATTGCCGGGCGCGAGGCCGAGCTTGGCTTCGCGCACCATGCGCTTGCATAGCGCCAGCGTGTCTTGCGCGCCGTCGATGCGGAAGAACAGGTACATCGCGCCCTTTGGCTTGGGGGAGGTGACGCCGGGCAGGGCGTTCAGGCGTTGGTGCAGGAAGTCGCGCGCGGCCTGGTAGCGTTGTATCGAGTGCGCGATGATGTCTTCGCCGCGTTCGATGGCGGCGACGCCGGCGCGTTGCACAAAGCCCGGCGCGCAGGAGGTGTTGTATTCGATCAGTTTGCCGAGATCGGCCATCACGGAGGCCGGTGCCACGATCCAGCCCAGCCGCCAGCCGGTCATGAGCCAGGATTTGGAAAAGCTGTTGGCGGAGATGAGACGGTCCTCGGGCGCGGCGATGTCGAGGAAGGAGGGCGCGCAGCTTCTTGCCGCAGGATTGCCGTCATAGACCAGCCGTTCATAGACGTCGTCGGCAAGAATCCAGATGCCGTGCTTGCGGCAATGCGCGAGGATGATTTCCTGCTGTTCCCTGGTGATGACCCAGCCGGTCGGATTGTTGGGCGAATTCAGGAAGAGGGCGCGGGTGCCGGGCGTGAGGGCGTCGATCAGTTGCTGCACGTCGAGCTCCCAGGTCTGGCCGAAGCGCAAGGGCACTTGCGTTACTTCGGCGCCGAGGATCTTCGGGATTTCCAGCAGGTTGGGCCACAGCGGCGTGATGGCGACGACGCGGTCCCCCGGGTTGAGGATCAGTTGAGAAAACAGCATCAAGGCCGAGACGCCGGCGGAGGTGACGGCAACGCGGTCCGCTTCGATGGGGCGGTGCAGCGTGGACAGGTAGGCAGCAATCGTTTCGCGCAGAGGGACGATGCCCAGGTTGTGCGTATAGAAGGTGTCGCCCGCATCCAGCCCTTGCTTGGCGGCGTCGCGGATGAAGTCCGGCGTTTGCTGGTCGGGCTCGCCGAACCAGAACGGCAGTACATCCGATAGACCGATGCCGGCGTTGGCGACTTCACGGATGCGCGATGCGCCGAGACTGTGCACGATGGGGCGGGCGAGCGGTTCCACGGAAGAATTTAGAGGCATAGGACGATGCGGTTGGCGAGATCGACGATGAAGGATGGACGGAGATAACCGATGAAGGCGAGCGCCAGCACGGCAACGAAGGCAGTGCCGAGCAGCAGGCGTTTCAGTCGGTCATGCATAAGAGCCTCGACTAATCAGGCCAGCGCGACTGGCTGCCGCACGATGGCTTTTTCATTGATCGGCAGGTTGACCAGTGCGGCAAATACGCCGAGCGCAATGGTGATGCCCCAGACGGTGTTGTAGTTGCCGTCGCGGGTGAACAGGTAGCCGCCCAGCCATACGCCGAGAAAGCTGCCGACCTGGTGCGAAAAGAAGACGAAGCCCGACAACATGGACAGGTATCTGACACCGAAAATCCCGGCAATGACGCCGTTGGTCAGCGGTACGGTTGATAGCCACAGGATGCCCATCGCGCAGGCAAACACATAGACCGACCACGGTGTCAGCGGCGCCAGCAGGAACAGCGCAATCACGACGGCGCGGCTGAGGTAGATCGAGGAGAGCAGGTAGCGCTTCGGCAGGACGCCGCCGAGCTTGCCGGCGTAGTAGGAGCCGAAGATATTGAACAGGCCGATCAGCGCCAGTGCCATCACGGCCACGCTCGGGTCCATGATGCCTTTGTCTTTCAGGTAGGCCGGCATGTGCACGCCGATGAAGACCACTTGAAAGCCGCAGACGAAATAACCGGCCACCAGCAGCAGAAAGGGACGGTAGGCAAATGCTTCCTTGGTGGCTTGCCATATGCTTTGCTGCGGGCCGCTGACCTTTTCCTTGGGCAGTTCGCGCAGGCCGAACACCATTGGCAGCATGAGCAATGCCAGCAGTGCGGCGAGGACGTAGAACGCGCCTTGCCAGCCGGCGGAGGAGATCAGTTGCTGCTCGACCGGCATCATGACGAACTGGCCGAAGGAGCTGGCCGCCGCCGAAATGCCGAAGGCCCAGGAACGTTTCGCTTCCGGTGCGGTGCGGCCGATGATGCCGCTGACCGCGCCAAACGCGGTACAGGACAGAGCCCCGCCGATCAATACACCGGAGCCGAGCACGAACAGTGTCGGCTGTGACACCAGTGCCATCCACAGCAGGCCGCCGACATAGAGCAAGGCGCCGGCAAGCACCACGCGGGCGGTGCCGAAGCGGTCTGCGGCCATGCCGGCGAAAGGGCCGAAGGCACCCCACATCAGGTTTTGCAGTGCCATCGCCAATGAGTAGGTTTCCCGCGTCCAGCCATGCGTTTGCGAAATCGGCTGCAGCCAGAAACCGAAGCCATGCCGCACGCCCATTGCCAGGGTCAGCACGACGCCGCTGGCGATCAGGACGGTTTTCAGGTCGGGGGCGCGGCGAGCAGTCAACATGGCTTTTCTCGATGGGGAAAAAGGAGCAATCGAGTGTAGCGTAAAGCTGAAAACCGGGTGGACCGGCTGTTTTGCCGGGCCAGTTACGGCGCTTACTCAGCATTCAGGAAGGGAGTTTCGTAGCTTGGGTTGACGCAGGAAACCCAACATCGGCGAACGCAATGCGAGGAACCGTCAGGAATAAGTGGTGCATTTTTGCTGTCGTAGCGAAATGCGATAGGCAGTGTTGGGCGCCAAGCTCAGAGGTATTTTTCAATCCGGTTGCGCCCCAGCCGCTTGGCATGCAACAGGGCGCCGTCGGCGGCTTCGGTCAGGCCGGCTGCTGTTTCCACCAGCGGATAGGAGGCGATGCCGGCGCTGAAGGTCGCGTACAGCGCGCCGCCGGGGTGGGCATGCGGCAGCGCTGAAAAATCATTGCGGATGCGGTCGATGACCAGGCCGGCTTGGTCCAGGCTGACCTCGGGTAGCCCGATCATGAATTCTTCGCCGCCATAGCGGCCGATCAGATCGATCGAGCGCAGGCGGCCCTTGAGCAGCCACGCCAATCCACGGATCACTTGATCGCCTACCGGGTGGCCGTAGGTGTCGTTGATGGACTTGAAGTGGTCGATGTCGATCATCGCCACAGCCAGCGATCCTTGCGCGCTGGTTTCGCTGACCATGGTGGCCAGGCGCGATTTGGCTGCGGTGTGGTTCAGCAGGCCGGTCAGGCCGTCGAGGCGGGTGGAGCGTCGCGTTTCGCGGAAACGCTCGATTCGGGTCTTGACGACTGCTGCCAGCAGCACCGGATTGAACGGCTTCATCAGAAACTGGTCGCCGCCGAGACGCAAGGCTTCGACCTGCATGCCGATGTCGGATTCGCCCGACAGATAGACAATGGGCAGCGAAGAGTAGCCGGCCATCTGGCGCAACACGCGTGTCGCTTCCACGCCATTGAAGCGTGGCATATACATGTCCATCAGCACCAGGTCGGGGCGGTAGGATTCCAGCGCATCGAGCAGCTTGCCGGGGTCGTTGATGGCCTGCGTATCAATGCCGTGCTGGGCAAGTGTGCGCTGGATCAGCGCCACCGCCACGCGAGAATCCTCGACGATCAGCACGCGGTACTGTTCCTGTTCATTGGTTTGTACCAGGTCCAGTACGCAGTTGAGCACCATTGACGGCTGTTCTTCCGCCGGGATGGTGATGTCAATCCCGGCGCGCATCAAGGCCACGATGGGCTCGATCTCCGGTTGCACGCCGAGGTAGAGCAGCTGGCTGGTCGGGCAGCTGGTGCGGATGGCGGCGATGCAGTCAAATTCTTCCTGCGTTGTTCCAGTCGGCGGCGGGACGAACAGCACGGCCAGCGGCTTGTCCTGCGGCAGGGTGGATGCATCCCATGCCAGTTCAAATACCTTGAAGCCGAAAAACGCCAGCTGGCGCGACAGCGCGTCCGTCATGTCGCTCTGTTGGGGGGCGATCATCCAGATCGAACGCGGCTTGATCCAGTCGATATCGGCAGCCATTGCGGCCTGTTCCTGCGCGCGCCGTTCGTGGGTCGTCGGGCGCGAGATGGCGACCGAGCCGTGCAGGACGTCGATCTGGCGCTGCAGCGAGGAGATTTCCTGTGGCGGCAGCGGATGTGTGGCCTGGTCGCCAAGTTTGGCCAGCGCGGCAATTTCCAGGCCTTCGCACAGGCGCACCAGCCCCGGCAGCCGCAGGCGGTTGAAATACTCGGCCAGGCTGTTGACCGCTACCGCGAATTCGATGAATTGTTCGAAGCACCCTTGGGCCACATACCGCTCCCAGCGTGTACGCAAGACGTACAGGCGGTCTTCAATCGAGTTTGGTGCGGATGGGGTCATGGCTGGCCCGTCGAAAAGAATGCGGCATTATCCGGGATAGGGCATGAGGAAGCAATGTTGCCGGCGCCGCATGGCGGTGTGTGCATGACGCGGCGCAGCATTTTCATGTCAATCAGGCACCTGTTCTGGGGGCGTTAGGGTGCCGGGGCTGACTGCGCAGGCGAGAGCAGGTCGCGGCGCGGGAAGTCCCAGGCGGGGACGAAGCGCGCGCATTCGCGTTGCTTGAAATCCTCGAAACGCAGGGTCGTGAAGTTGCCTTGCGGCGTGCCCGCAAAGCGTATGTCGGTTGCGTACGTGGCGCCGAGCATGGGCGCTCTTGCAAATCGTAACCAGGCTGCGAAATGGCAGTTCTGCGCCTTCAATGTACGCAGTGCGTCGAGACTTCCGTCTTCTTTGGCGATAAAGGCAACGGCGGGTGCTGCTTCGGGCGTTACCTCGGAAAGACTTTCCGGGCAGGCGGTAGTGGGCAGCATGTTGGGCACCAGGCTCAATTGACCGCGGCGCAGACGATAGCTGCCGGCGTCTTCGTTGCTTTCCACCGACACGAATATCCAGCACAGCGGATTGGTGGGAAAGGACGACATCGATATGTCCAGCACGCGACTCGCCGGGTCCTCCGCCTGCAAGGCCCGTGTGACGACCAGCTTGCCCTGTTCCGATGCGACATGTTGCATGCCGACGAAGCCGAGGCCGACGAGGGCGGCAAGAGCCAATCCGCTTTTGCCGCGCGCACCGGCCCGGTGCTGCACAAGCGCGAGCACCGCTGCCAAGCTTGCGAGCGCCATCAACGAAGGCCACAGCAGAAAGCCGCGCAGCGTGAAGAACAGGGGCAGGCCGAGTAGCGCGACGAGAAACAGTGCCCTGAGCCACCCGCGCGACACCAGCATCGCCACCGGCACGCCGAATACGACCCAGAAAGTCGGCTCCAGGATGAACACCATGTCGCCGAAATACCAGTGCGAATCGAAAGGGTGAAACGGATGGATGCCATACGGGTTCAGGTAATCCATCAGCAGGTGCAGCATCAGTCCCGTCCCCAGCGAGAGCGCCAATCCGAGACGTGCAGGCAGACTCCGTTTCAGCAGCGTGCGTGCCGAGGGCCACAGCCACATCAGCGCCCATATCAACAAGGCTTGCGGCAGCGCATACAGCAGCGTATGCGTATGCCCCCGATGGTGCAGCAGGTAACCGAGCGGTTCCGGCAGCAAGGGGGTCAGGATGAGGTCGAGGTCAGGAAAGTTGCTCGCCAGCCAACAGGAGATCAATAACAAACGATGACGCAGTTGCTGTTGTTCCCGATCCGGTTCCGAGGGAAGGCTGCGATGAATGAGTTCGCCGGCGGCTAGGCCGACGAGGGAGTGGCTGAGATTGTCCATCCAGCAATGGTACAAGTTTTTGTCCGCTTTCTTGCTGCGTTCGTGCACGGAACAAGGTTTCTGCTACAATTTTCAGTAATTACTGAAAATTCGGAATATTCAAAATGAACCTCTCGCCGCTCGTCCAGACTTTCGTCCTCCATTTCGGTGAAATGGGCAGTCGCTGGGGCATCAACCGCACCGTCGGGCAGATTTATGCGCTGCTTTATGTGTCTGCCAAGCCCCTGAATGCCGACGAAATTGCCGATTCGCTCGGTTTTTCCCGTTCCAACGTCAGCATGGGCTTGAAGGAGCTGGCGTCGTGGCGATTGGTGCGTTTGCAGCATTTGCCGAACGACCGGCGCGAATATTTTTCGACGCCGGAAGATGTGTGGGCGATTTTCCGCACGCTGGCCGAGGAGCGCCGCAAGCGTGAGATCGATCCGACGCTGTCGATGCTGCGCGATGCGCTGATCCAGACGCCTGCCAATGAAGAAGAGCGGCATGTGCAAAAGCGGCTGACCGAAATGCACGACTTGATCGAACTGGTCACGCAATGGTCCGACGACATCCAGCGCCTGGATACCAAGACGCTGGTGCAGTTGATGAAGCTGGGCGCGAAAGCGCAGAAATTTCTCGAATTCAAAA
>DATLIB010000255.1:0-10197 GCA_035539595.1 Noviherbaspirillum sp. | reverse complement strand
CTTCTTCCAGTTGCGCGTGAATGGTCAATTCGGCGCAAGCGGTTTCTATCAGCAATTGTTTCGCTTCTTCATCGGTATCTGCCCTCTTTTTCATTTTTTCAAACTCGTCGAACAGATCCGTTACTTTCCGGTGATCTTCGGTCAGCATCTTGATCGCGTCGTGGGACGACTTCGCGGTGCGACGGTGGCTCGATTTTGCTGCGGTTTTAGCGGAACTCTTGGAAGTGGCATTACGTGGCATGACATGCTCCTTGTGGTCGACTGCGGTCAGCGACATCTCGCAAACTCCATGCCACCGAGGCTGTGGGGGAGAAACCACCTTGCATTGCATCCGGCCAGCACTGCATCCATCTCGCAATGTATTCCGAGCGGGTACTTGGGCACTGGGGGTGACGGTGTCGGAACATTTCTGCGTCGCTTCTTCGTTTTTGCATGCCCGTGTAAAAAGTACAGCAGGCAATGTTTAACATGGCGGCAGAGGATGGATGGCATCGTGGCGTGCACGCTGCAGCGTCGCTATCAAGCCGGCAGCGGTTTCGTTCAGCAGCTCGACGGCGGCGCTGACCACGCGCTGTGGCTCCACCAATTCCAGGCAGTGATGATGGCCTTGCGGGCAGGCGCTCTTGTAGCAGAAGCGGCAAGGTACATCGTGAAACAGGACGCGGTTCGGCACTTGCCATGGAGTGTGCTGGGGATTGGTCAGCGCGTACAGATCGACCAGCGGCGTGCCGACCGCTGCCGCGATGTGCGCTGGTCCGGTGTTGTTCGATATCAGCAATGGCGCTAGCGAAATGACGGCAGCCAGTTTGCCGAGGTCGAGCTGGCCGGCCAGCGAATGCGTTTGCGGTGCGCCGTCACGAACGTGTTCCACCAAGGCCACTTCGTCCTCATTGCCACTGAACACCAGTGGACAATCCAGTTGTGTTGCCAGGAGGCGTGCGACATCGGTCCAGTGCCGGGCCGGATAACGACGCGACGGTGCGCTGGCGCCGGGATGCAACAGTATCCAGGGGTGTGCGCTATCGACGCCCAGTGTCCGCAGGCGCTCCCAAGCCCAGGCGATGTCAGCGCTGGGCACACGAAAGGACAGGCTTTGATCCTCGGTATGCATACCGACACTGGCCACGAGGTCTAACTGACGTTGTACCTCGTGCCGCAGGCCGGTGTGCGGCTCGGTGTCCGGCACCCAATCGCTCAGCAAGCGGTAGGGGTTTTCACGGCAATGCGCCAGCCGCAGAGGGATGCCGGCGAGGTGGCACAGCAGCGCGGCGGGCAGGGGATTTTGACTGTAGACGGTAAAGATGACGGCGGCGTCGAAGCGATGGCGCGCCAGCTCGGCAATCATGTTTATGTCGACTCGGGCAGATTGCGGTGCGCTGCTTTTCATCCAGGGCGCAGTGTAGGAAATGACCTCGTCCACTTCGGGGATGAAGCGCGCCGCTGCCGCGCCGCCAGGCGAACTGAGCAGGGTGAGACGGCTATCGGGCAAAGTGTGTTTCAGCGCGCGCATGGCCGGCGTGCTCATCAGGACGTCGCCCAGATAGTCGAGCCGGATGCATAGGATGCGTCGCGCAGCATGCCACTGCTCATGCGTCATGCTGGTGCTGATGCACGTATTGACGCACTTATTCATGCCCTGGCCGGTTTGTCCTGGTCCGCGACACCGTGCTCGTCGTCATCGGCAATCAACGCTGCCGCTGCATACAGATCGGGCGCGGTAAAGTGCGGCGTGCGTTGTGCCGACAGCTTCCATTCGGTTTCGTTGCCGTTGTCGATCAATACGGTCTTGCAGCCGGCGCGGTGCCCGGCCTCCACATCGTTGAGAATGTCGCCAATCATCCAGGACTGCGACAGGTCGATATCGTGCTCGTGGGCGGCGCGGTACAGCATGCCCGGCATCGGCTTGCGGCAGGTGCAGGCGATGGCGTAACGACTGACGGCACCGTCCGGGTGGTGCGGGCAGTAATAGAAACCGTTGAGGATCACGCCGTATTGGGCCAGTCGTTGCGCCACGCGTTGCCGTACCGGCGCCAGCGCGGCTTCCGTGAACAAGCCGCGGGCGACGCCGGACTGGTTGCTGACGACGAACAGGCCGTAACCCAGGCGTTGCAGCAGTTGCAGCGCCTGACCGGCCTGCCAGGTGAGTTCCACCAAGGCGGGATTGACGTTGTAGGGAACGTCTTCGATGAGGGTGCCGTCCTTGTCGAGGAAGATGGCGCGCATGGGAGCTCGTGTGTCAGTAACGGCACGGAGGCGGTCGGTCCGTCGCGGAACAGATCAAGGCCACGAGGATTCCTGCATGGGCAATACCATGATCTCGGGAATCACCGTTTGTTCCGGCAACAGCAGCACCGCCTTCACCGCCTTGGCTACGCTGACCGGGTCCTGCAGCGTATTCAGGTCAATGTCGGGGAAACGGTCGAGCAGAAAGGGCGTGCGCATGCCGCCGGCCAGCACGGCCGTGACCTTGATTTTTTGCGGGCGCAGTTCTGCATGCAAAGCATGCGACAGGCCGAGCAAACCCCACTTGCTGGCATGGTAGGCGCTGGCATTAGGCCAGGCGCGCTTGGCCGCGGTGGAGGCGATGTTGACGATCTGGCCGCCGTGCCGCATGTGCCGCACGGCGAATTTCGACAGCAGGAAAGGGCCGTAGAGGTTGGTGCGCATGACGCGATCCCAGTCGCTGTAGGACAGTTCTTCGAGCGAGCAGGTGACATCGGTACCGGCATTGTTGATCAACACATCGAGTTGCCCGAAGCGGGCAATGGTGTCGGCTACCGCCTGTTCTGCAGCAACCGGATCGCCAACGTCAAAGCCGATGGTCTGCGTCTTGCCGGTGCCGTTGTCGAGCAACGCGGCCACCGTCTCTGCCTTGTCGAGGTTGCGGTCGCCGATCACGATGTTGGCGCCGCAACCGGACAGCACATGGCACAAGGCCGCGCCGAGACCGCTGGCACCGCCGGTGACGAGGATGGTTTTGCCTGCCAGCTGGCCGGCTTCATCAGGATGCGGGACATGGCTGGATACGCGGGCATTTTCGGATGTGTTAAGGCTGTTCAATTGCTTCTCCCTTCATGCAGTGTCAAGAGCTTAAGTGTCATTCCCGTTGCCGATGTTGATGCAAACGGGAGGCGGGGGTTGATCTGTGCGGCGTTGGCGCAATGATGTATTGATGCACATTAGGTGGGCATGGATGTCCTAACTCTGCAGCCGCATTTCACCGGCCACGGCACGCGTCTGCAGGGTGTAGACGCCGTCCGGTTCGAGCACGCTTTCATACACTGCGGCGACATTGTTCGCCACGTTGCGCCAGGTGAAGTGCTGGTAAGCCCGGCGCATGCCAGCCCATCCCATGCGCTGCGCGATATGCGGATTGCGGTACAACCATGCCAGTTTTTCCGCCAGCGTATTGGGATCGTTCGGCGGTACCAGATAGCCGGTTTCGCCGTCCAGCACCGTGGTCTTGATGCCGCCCACCGCCGTGCCGACTACCGGCGTACCGCAGGCCATGGCTTCCACAGGGGTGATGCCGAACGGTTCGTACCACGGCGTGGTGACGAAGGCATTGGCAGCGCTGTAGTAGTAGCGCAATTGACCGCGCTGGCGCTGGCCGGTAAACGTCACGGCCTGCTCGACGCCGAGTTCGCTGGCTAGCGCCATCAGGCGGCCCAGCTCCGGCGTGGCAACCGGGTCTGGTTGTTCCGCATTGCCGCCGACCACCAGCAGCCGCACCGGCACCTGATACTGGTGCTGCAGAATCGCCACCGCACGCACCACGTTGTCCACGCCCTTGCGCGGCACCATGCGGCCAAGCTGGAGCACGATGAATTCATCCTGGCCGACGCCGAGCTGCTGACGCGCATCGAGCGTTACCGGCCAGAATTCCTCTGGGTCGAATCCGCAGGGCACGACACTGATGCGCTCGCTCGGGGCGCCGTAATGCTGCTCCATGTCGCGCTGGTCTTGCGGACATTCGGCAATGATGCGGTCGGCGTCGTGCATCAGCTTTTCCTCGATGGCAAAGCGGATATCGGGAAAGGCATCCGCTTCCCGCTGGTTCAAGCGCCGCACCCGGCCCAAGGCATGGAAGGTCATCACGAAGGGAATGCCCAGTATCCGCCTCAGCTGTTGCGCCACCATGCCGGACATGAAAAAGTTGGCATGCGCCAGGTCGTAGGGATTTTTTTGGCGGCGCGCAAAGCGGATCACGAAGCGCCCGAACTCTTCCATGAAGGGCAGCATCGATTCTTTGGGAATGAAGTGCGCGGGGCCGGCGGGAACGTGCACGACGCGCACCCCCGGCAGCCATTCCACGACTTGTTCCAGCGTTTCGGCATCGCGTCGGGTAAAGATATCGACCAGGTAACCGAGGCGTGCCAACTGCTTGGCCAGCTGGCCGACGTACACGTTTTGCCCACCGCTATCGACACTACCGATCAATGCCAGAGGCGAAGCATGTTCGCTGATGAGAGCAATTTTTCGCATGATTTTTTTTGGTATCGCATGAGTTGTCGGACTGCTGCGCTGCACACAAAGCAAAGCATGTACCTAGTACCACTGGGTACTTTTTCGGAGGAGAGAAGCGCTTCGCGTGCAATGGATAGGCTGCTACCACGCGTAATTCATACAGCAATAGGTAAAAACTGCGGGCGCTTGCAGAACGTGCCGCAAGGTTTCCTTGTTGTCTGGCATGGGAAGTGCATCACCACTTATCCGGAGTCGAGAGAAGGGGCAGATTTTTCTGCCTGCAATCCAGACCGGCGTCAGAGCGTTGGCGCCTTGGCGTTTCGTGAGCTTGGAATGCGATTTGTCTATCCAGCAAGGAGAGCAGCAATATGCGCAATGAAAAAACAAAAATCGCGGCAATCGGTATGTCAGTACTGATGCTTGCCGCTTGCGGCAGTTCACCGGACAACATGTCCAATACCGGCAGCAGTTCCGTCCCGGTTACTGCCAGTAGCAGCGCTACCGGCTACGGCGTGGTGCAGGCAATCGACCTGGTGCCGCGCGAACAGGCCGGCATCGGCCTCGGCACGGTTGCCGGCGCCGTGGTCGGCGGCGTACTCGGTAGCCAGGTCGGCAGCGGTAGCGGCAGGACGGCAGCAACGGTGGCCGGCGTTGCCGGCGGCGCCTTGGCAGGGCATGCCCTGGAAAACAAGGGGAACACTTCCGGGCAGGTCTATCGGATGGCGGTGCGCATGGACAACGGCACCGTCCAGACACTGGTGCAGGAGCAGTCGCCGGGCGTGCAGATCGGCGAGCGTGTTCGCCTCGACAACGGCGTCATTATCGAGCGTTTCCGCTAGCTTGGTCGCTCTGCGTGTCCTCTCTGCGTGTTCGCTTTGGGTGTCATTAATGGGTGTCATTAATGGGTGTCATTAATGGGTGTCATTAATGAACGATGAAAACTCTTCCCCATCCGTGGCATTGTTCATCAGGTTTGTGTGATACCTCCCCGCGCACCGACCACACAGAAGTTCCATCAATCTTGTAACAATGTTTAAATTTTGGGCAGAAACCGTTGCGATATTTCTACTGTTTCTCTAAGGTCACTCTGTGCTGATAGCGCGCCTGTATTTTTGAAAATTCACTATTCATTTTTCCAGGCATGCGAAAGCAATTCACATCGCCGAGGGGAAAAATGGTTAATAAAAACGCTGCCCACAACAGTCGTCATCATCGTAACAATCATCCTAGTCATCACAGTCGTCATCGTCGCAACAGAGTGTTTGCATCAGTAGGAAGCCTCCTGCTGATGCTCGGTCTCGCTGCCTGCGGCGGAGGAGGGGAGGATGCATCCGGTAGTAGCAGTCCGCAGATGAGATTGTTAAGCGCGACTGAAACCGCTGTTTCTTCGGAAGCGCTCCTGACGCCGCGCTTGGCTATCGCCTCGGCTTCGGAGCGCCCCGATCTGGGGCCGGCTCAGGCCATCGATAAAAATGGTGAAACCCGATGGTCGAGCGCTTTCACGGATGCGCAATGGATCTATCTCGACTTTGGTGGCCCGGCCACTTTTTCCCGTCTCCAGATTGCCTGGGAACGTGCCTATGGCACGGATTACGAAATTCAGACCTCCGACGATGCGACCAGCTGGACCACCATCAGGACAGTATCGGGCGGACAGGGAGGCGTAGAAGAAATCTCCGGATTGACGGGCAGCGGCAGGTATTTGCGCATCAATGGCCTCAAGCGTAGCGGGCAGTACGGCTACTCGATCCATGAACTCAGCGTCTGGGGCACGCCTCCGGTGGAAACCGCGCCGCCGCCCACCGCTCCCTTGTATCCGGAAGGACCGCCAGTGCTCGAGCAAATCCAGTACCGGGAGCCGGACGGCACGCTGGTCACTTTCATGGGAGCGCGGCCAACCGAGCGGCACGCGCGCGAAAGAGGCGAGGCATGGGACGCCCCGGATACCGGTCCAGGCAGATATCTCACCTTTCCGCCTTTCTACTTTCAGAACCGCACCTTCGGTCTGGAAATCCGCGACACCATTCCTGCAGGCGGTCAAAAAATCCAGGTCTTCCTGCACGTCAATGACGGCGTGTTCGACGGCACGACGTTCAGCCTGTTCCGCAATATATTGAACCCGGATGTCCGCGATTTTGGATGGTCCTTGAATTACGGCTTCAATAACCCGATGGAAAATAACCAGCCGATCTGCCGTGCCGGCCAGCGTTATTGCATGATGGAATTCAGCTCCAACTGGCGCACCAATCCGCACAGCCCCCTGAAAATTGGCGACAAGATCGAACTCGCACCGGCACCACGCTTGCAGCGTCCGACCATCGATGGCGGCGGTGAGCGCTATTACTCGTTCGAGCAACTCTACATCGTCGGCGTTGGACTTCGTCCTTGGTACGGCGTCGCGCCGAACCTGGATTCCGAACCCTTGCCGGACTCCACCTTGCTGGGCGGCTTGACCAGCGTGTCGTATAACTATTCCGAAGAACCGCACCGGATGTTCCAGCAGATGGCGAATAACATCGGCATCGGCAATGCCAAGCGGTTTGCGGAAGGGCGCCGGCTGCTCCACACCTCGTTTTTGGACGGCAAGCACTCGGAGCATCCAGAGGCGAACCCGGTGTTCGACGCTCACGTCGGTCAGTTGGGACAGCGTTTCAGTCAGGCAAGGTGCATTGAGTGCCACATCGGAAACGGTCGCAGTGCAGTGCATCCGCTCGGCTCGCCGATTAACACCATGTCGGTCCTGACGGCAGCGCAAGGCCCCAATAACACCTTGGTCGCAGACCCCACTTACGGTCTCAACATCCAGCAAAAAGTGCTGTCGCCGACCAGCAGCGATCAATCGGTCAGAGTGAAGTCCTTTGAAACCTTGAGGCGCACCTTGCCCGATGGCGAACAGGTAGAACTCGTCAAGCCGGTGTACGCCTTTAATGGCCCCCAGCCCAACATGTTCTCGGTACGGCAAGCGCCCCAGCTCATCGGCCTCGGTTTGCTGGAAGCAATCCCGGAAGAAACCATCCTGGCCATGGCCGACCCGGACGACCGGAATGGCGACGGCGTACGTGGCATTCCCAACGCGTATGTCGACCCGGAAAATGGACAAAGCCGCGTGGGACGCTTCGGCTGGAAAGCCGATAAAGTCAGCCTGCGTCACCAAGTGGCCGATGCCCTCATCAAAGACATGAGCGTGGTGTCGCCGGTCTTCCCGTCACGCTCATGCCAGCAAGGTGCGCCCAACTGTCGCGTTCCGGATGGCTCGCAGGGGATTACGGAAACGGAACTGCAGCGATTCTCGCAATACCTGGCGTTGATTGGCGTGCCGGCGCAGCGTAGCTTGCGCAGCGGCTATCCGGCAGGCATCCGGGTGTCGCCGGAGCATGACGTCAATCCGGAACAGATTGTGCGTGGCAGTGCATTGTTCGCGCAGGCAAAATGTGTCTCCTGTCACACCGCTGAACTCAAAACCGGCAATACGCATCCGCTGGCGGAATTGCGCAACCAAACCATTCGCCCCTACAGCAACATGCTGTTGCATGACATGGGGCCAGGCTTGGCCGATACGCTTCCCGCAGGCAGGGCGAAACCGAGCATGTGGCGGACAGCGCCGCTCTGGGGCATCGGTTCGCTCGGTTTCGTGCAAGGCGGCGAGCAAAACGTGCGCTATCTGCATGACGGCAGGGCCAGAACACTGACGGAAGCCATTCTGTGGCATGGCGGAGAGGCAAACAGCAGCCGGTTGAACTTCGAATCCATGTCGAAAGCAGATCGTGAGGCAGTATTGGCTTTCTTGAAGTCGCTCTAACTTCGGGCAGTTGAAGTGGCGGAACGGGTTTACAAGACCTGTTCCTGCTGTAAACAAAAAAGCCGGATAAATCTCAAATGAGATTTATCCGGCTTTTTTGTTTTTGATGTTGCCGTAAGGCGAGTCCGCCTTTATTCCGAATGTACAACGGATGTCCGGCACAAATGTTGCATCTTCTTGCAATTGCAATGTGCAGCCGGTTTTACGCCGGTCAATGCAATCCTTTTCAAGGAGAAAAAAAATGGCGATCAATGAAACTCCTTCCGGCAGGATGGAATCGGTACGTGAGGTCAATGTGATCGACGAGAGTTCGCGTCGTCAGGTGTTTCCTGCGATTCGCTGGGGTGCGGTATTGGCCGGTGTGGCTGTCGGCATATCGATCCAGTTGGTTCTCACTCTGCTCGGCATTGCCACCGGCATTTCGTCCACCCAAGTCACTCAAGGGGAGGTGATTGGCATGGGGCCGTTAATCTGGGCCGGCTTCAGCATGCTGATAGCCGCCTTCGTCGGCGGCTATGTTGCGGCGCGCATGTCCGGCCTCAAGCGCAAGGCGGATGGCGTCTTGCACGGTGCCGTGTCGTGGGCGGTGACGACCATCCTGTTCGTGCTGCTCGCCACCTCCATCGGCGGCAGTCTGGTCGGCGGCGTCTTCAGCAGCATGAGCCAGATGGCGCAGACCAGTGCCGCCAATGGCGAATCGCCGCTCGCCGCCCTGATGCGTTCGCAAGGGAGCGACATGAACCCGGAAACGCTGAAACAATTGCAACAGCATCTGCAGGCGGGTGAGCGCGACCAGGCAGTGCAACTGGTGACCAACTCCATGAATATCGAACCGCAGCGGGCGGAAGCGATTGTCGATCAGGCGCTGATCGTTTCCGGTTCGCCTGAACGTGCTTCGCCGCAAGGACGGCAGACCACGCAACAGGCAATGCAAGCTGCCGGTAGTGCCGCCTGGGTGATCTTCCTGGCGGTCGCGCTGGCACTGGCCATCGGCATCGGTGGTGGTGCGCTGGGGGCCGCCGGCTCAAGGCGGGTCAGTTGGGGCGCGGCGGCACCGCGGCATTGAGGGGTGCCCGCTGGAGCACCGGCGGGAATAGCAACGCCGCAGTGCGCCCGTCAGACGTGGAACAAATCGGGAAACTATTTCGTGCACGTTCCTATGGCAGGAACAAGCTGCCGGTGCGGGCCTCGGCGATGCCTGCCTTTGCCAGCGCCCGCAGGAACATCGCCACGGTTCCCGCGAAGGCTTCGTCATACCACGGATTGGCGCCGCTGACGCCGATCACGATGTCGTCAACCACCACGCTTCCCCACAGCACCGTGTCGCCCGTCGTCAGCAGTTGCGGTCGGCATTCTTGCACGGCATGGGCATCCATGCCGGTACGCCACGCCAGTTGCGCCTTGGCGCGCGCAAAGCCGGCATAGTCGGCGTCCCATTTGCTGCGGTCGCCGACGGCATGCTCGTACAGGATCGCCTGCTCGAAGGAGGCGCCGGTCGGCCTGAGTAAGGGGTCCATGATGACGATGTACAAAAAGCCGCTTTCACCCACTTCCTTGCGTTGCATTGCCTCCTGAATCGACGGCAGGCTGAGCTTGACGGCTTGTTCGGCTGTTTCGCGGTTGATGAAATAACTGCGCGCTGCTGTCATGGGCTTCCTTTCGGTATGTTCGCTGTTAGTGTTGGGTGACCAGGCGGAAAGTCTTGTCCCAGTCGTCTGCGAAGCGTTCGATGTTGAACCGCTCGCGGGCGTAGCGGCAGGCGTTGTCGCCCAGCCGGCGCGCTTGCATCGGGTCGTCCAGCAGATCCTGCATGCGGGTGATGAGCTTTTCCAGATCGGTATCGATGTAGCCGCAGACGCCGTTATCGATGACAGTGGCCATTTCGGTGGTCGCCAGAGCAACCACCGGCATGCCGATCATCATGGCTTCGA
>DATLIB010000254.1:0-8335 GCA_035539595.1 Noviherbaspirillum sp. | reverse complement strand
CGCCTCCTTCCATTGCGATAGCTCGCGCCACAAGCCATCTGCCCCACAGCTAAGCAAACGTCTGGTGCTGCTATCCATGGCAATTCCCGGCTCCGGAACCCCAAGGTCAGTATTGCAGTCGTCCCCTATATTGACCAACGCATCGCCGCCCATACGTAGCCCTGTGGTCATGCGGTTCAGTTCTGGCCGTCCCGCCACGGCACTACGGTACAGGAAGTCGGTCGCCAACTGGCCGGGGCCGTCGTAAAACAGGTTGGAAGCCAAGCGGCCACCGTCGTTCCCCGTTAATACCGGTGCCCCGCCGCCGCACGAGACGCCGCGATAATTCGTCGTGATCATTTCCCAGGAAGGGCCGCGCACCCGGTCCGGTGCGGCAGTACTGATATAGCCGCCGCCCTGGCCTGCATACATGGCAACCATGCGTATCTCCCGCTCCGGAATCGCTTGTCCGCCGGAGGTCGCGATCAAGGCATCTAGCTTGTCAGGATTGGGCTGCCGGACCAGAACACACGGGGTCTGGAGGTAAGCATTAGTGTTGGGGAAACTGTTCGACAAGAAGCGACCCGTTCTCAACTGCGCCAGCGTGATGGCCACCGTTGCGCCGCCAGCGGTGTTGGTGCGGAGCGTATCGTAATTGGCGGCGATATACTTGCGCGCCGCACTCACGACCTGCGCCTGATGTACCGCGGCCTGCTGGCCTTTTACATCCTCCATGGAGGAGTCCATCATGGTCACCAATCCCATCAGCAGTAGCGAGCCAATGGCAAGCGCGCCCATAGTCTCAAGGAGACTCATACCTCGTTGCGTGCTTTTCATGATTGCTCTCCTCATTTGCGCGCTGCCAGCCAGACCGGCGCTCCGTCTGGCACGGAAACACTGCCTAATGCGGCATAGGTGACACGTGTGCCGTCAACCGGCGAATACAGCGAATTGTCAGCTGCCCGGTATACCCCGACCGAATAGGAGCCGCGGGACAGTTGCAGGACATCGAAAACAATGTTCACCGGCGGCAGATCGGTTGGATAGATGTAGATTGTTCCATCACCGCCCCGGTAGTTGGCCCAGAGTGACATCGCGCTCCCCGTGGACCAGTCCGGTAACGTCAGGGTACCGATAGGGACGCTGGTGTTGAGCAAGTGGGGATTGGCGCTGAAATAATCGACGACCGCTGCCCGATATATGCCCATGTTATCGGCCAGCTCGCGCGCTTTCATGTCTTCCATCACGACAATGCTGCGCTGGGCAGGCATGATGTAATAGCCGACCAGCCCCGCCATCATCGCAACGACAACCATGCTCCACATGTTGGTCTCCTCTAGCCGACCGCCAACCTCTGCGCTGCGGCGTTTTCAGTAATCATGGCGGCCATTTGCTGCCGGATATCGGTCGCCAGCAACTCGTATTCGCCCTTGCGCAAGACAGTCTTGGTGACCGGCGCATCT
Source organism: Noviherbaspirillum sp. (assembly GCA_035539595.1). GTDB lineage: Bacteria > Pseudomonadota > Gammaproteobacteria > Burkholderiales > Burkholderiaceae_D > Noviherbaspirillum. The sequence continues at coordinate 6,893 of DATLIB010000254.1, read as the reverse complement.
TTCAGGAACAGGAATTCCGTTTCCAGCTTGGCGCTGTGCTTCGGGCCGCGCACCAGTTGCTGATGCAGCACGCCGACCAAACCGTCCGCCAGTAGCGAGCGCGCGCTGCCCGGCGCCAGCTTGTCGTTGGCCAGCGCATGCAGCTTGGTAATCGTCTGGACCACGTTTTCCGCCAACATGGTAGTGATAATCAAATGGCCGTTGATACTGGCCTGCAGTACCTCGGCCGCGACATCCTGGTCGCGTATCTCGTCGATCAAAATGATGCGCGCGCCCCATCGCACCAGATTGCGGAAGGCGTCGATGAACTGACTGGGGTTGCGTGGTGCCGTGGTCTGGAAGCAGACACCTTGGCCGTGACCGCCCTCCAGCGGCAATTCGATCGGGTCTTCGCCAGTGACGGCGACGCCGCCATAGGCAGTCAGACGGTCCTTGAGCATGGCGCAAGCGGTCATGGTCTTGCCCGACTTGATCGCACCGGACACGACGAACAAACCAGACAGGTCGCGTGTCATCGCGCGCCGGATATACGCCTGCGGGATGCCCAGTTCCGCCATCGACGAGATGGTATCGGCGATCTTGCGCAACACGAACACGTTGCCGCCTTGGGACGGCATCACGGATACGCGGTAATTGACCTCGTCGTAGGACACCTTGAAGTCGCCCACGTTGGGGGACCTCTTGCGTTCTTCGGCACAGAGGTTGGTCAGTTGCGTAAGATCGTCACGCAATGCAGGGCCAGCCGGGAGGGGATTGACTCCGGAACCGGGCACATCGGAAAACCGGTCCGCCAGGCCGGGGTGGCCCAGATAGAGATCCGAGAATTCAAGCTCTTTTACTTTGGTCGCCGTCATCATCTCCCCTTCCTGGATTATTGGCTCGTCACTACATAACAGGTCAGGTCGCGGTAAAGACCATGGCATTACCCCCTGCCGCACAGGCACCGGCTGCAACGGCTGCTGTGATTGGGAAGACAGTAATCGCAGCAGCGCCGTTAACCGCAACCTGTGTCCATCCGTTGGAGCCACTCAGCACACTTACGCATACATCCTGCGGCACATTGGCATAACTGATAGCAAACGTACCGCCGCCGCCTGTTACGGTTACAGCCCCGGCCCAGCCATTAGTGAGCGTATTGTTGGCTCCCGGAACCAAGGTATTGGGAACAGCTCTTGCCGCATTCAGTTGCGGCAGAAGACCTGCTGCGCCATAGGCCTGCCCCGCATACAGCTTCCGCACACTGGTACGCAAAGCAATCAGCTCTTCCGTGGTCTGATTGGCTTTGGCACTGCCGAAAGCCCCTGTCAAGAGCGATACCGCCCCCAGCACCACGATGGCGGCGATGCCCAGGTAGGCAATGCCTTCGAGCAGGGACGCACCGCATTGACGCGAGAACCGGTGTGCGATGCCAGAATGATTAATTTTTTTGCTTTGCATGGTAGTTCCCCAAAGTAAAGTAACGTAACGAACAACTCAATATGCGCCGCGCGTCATAGCGGCAATTTCATGCTGGATCCCGAAGAAGCCGGTCACCAGCCACCCAATCACGATTGCCAGGAAGGCAATCGAAAATCCATTCAACACCTTCATCTGGAGGGAAATCTGTTCGATACCCTCTTCCATCCATTCGTCGGCCATCAGCTTGAGCGCTTCGGCAAAGCCTTTGTATTCCGCGTACACGCACAGGTCGTCAATCACTTCCTTGGACGGAAAGCCGTAGCCCGCATTGCGCAGCGCTTCGCCGCAGTTCAATCCTGAGCGCACTCCCAGCAGCGCGCCGTCGAGCCGCTCGCGCAGCCAAGGGTCAGCCAGGCCGGACAGGCGCATCAGCGATTTTTCGACGGTGACGCCGGCCGATTGCAGTGCCGCGAAGGCCATCAGGAAACCGCTACCCACCACCAGCCGGTAAATGGAAAACGGCGCGTAATTGTCGAATACGATGCGCACGTTGCCGCGCCAGCGTGGCAACGCAGCCGACAACGCGATCACGAGCAACACCAGCGCGATGATGAAATACACCATCCAGTTCTGCACCAGCACCGACATGATGTATAGCGACTTTGCCGCGCCTTGCCAGCTGGAGGGATCGAGCATGCGCGTGAACTGCGGAATCACGCGCGTACCGAACATGTAGATATAGACGATGATGAGAAACAGGATCGCCAGTGGGTAGGCCACCCCGCCCATGATGACCGACTTGATTTTCCGCGCCCCATGCACCACATCGACGACGGAGAGCAGCGTGTGCTCCAGGCGTCCCGACTGTTCGCCGGCCATGAGGATCATCTGTTCGGTGCGCGGCGCCCACCATTCGAGACCTTCCGACAGCAGGCGGCCGTTCTGCACCATGCGACGGCAATCTTCCAGCACGATGGCCAGCGGCTCGTTGGGCTTGCGGCCGTTGAGCGAGGCGCGGTCATGCAATTCTTCCAGAATCTTCAGCAAGGGCAGACCGTTGGAGAGCATTTTCGCAATCTTGCGGTACAGCCGGATGCGCGACGCGTCCGTGAACTGCGTTTTTGCCCACCATCGATTGATGTCAAAGCGCACTTGCCACCTCTTCGATCTGCCGGAGCGTGCTGTGCGTGGCTCCGATGGTGAGATGGCCTACCACCTTTTCCGCCATGCGCGGATCGATGAGACCAGCCGCGACTTTTTCGATGGCGTGTTCGAGAATCGTCTTGCCGCCGAGCTCCTGCAGCCAGTACGCGATGGCCTTGGTTTTTTCGCCCTGGCGGATGTACTTGAAGAACTGGTCGTCGGGAATGATGACTTCCGCGATGACCGAACGTCCGATCGTGCCCTGATGGTTGCAATGCTCGCAACCGGGTCCGGCGATGCACACGTTATCCAGGTTGTGCTGGACTGCCTGCTGGACGCGCGCATAGGCGGCCGTGGACAGCTCATGCGGATGATCGACCAGACGCTTGCTGCAGTGTTTGCACAAGACCTTGACCAGACGCTGGCTGATCAAGCCGGTAACGATGGTGTGGTCTGCTACCAGACTCAGCGGCAGACCGAGATCGACCAGACGGTCGACGATGGCCAGCGCGCTGTTGGCATGCACCGTGGTCCATACCTGGTGACCCGTCATCGAGGCACGCAAGGCGTTCTGGGCCGAGGCACGGTCACGCATTTCGCCGATCATGATGGTATCCGGGTCCAGCCGCATGGCGTTCGAGATCGCCGCAGCGAACATGCGCGAGCGATCTTCTTCCGTGTTGGCGTTGGTCACCGCGGTCTGCACTGCACCTTCGATCGGATATTCGACGGGGTCCTCGACGGTGAGGACGTGCAGCTTGCCTTCGGCTTCGATGATTTCGCCGGTCAGAATGCGCTGCAGGGTGGTGGATTTGCCAGAGCCAGTGGGGCCGCTGATGATGTTCATGCCGATCGGCTGCTCCTTCAACTGCTGCAGCATGGCGGCGTGAACATCGGTGAACCCCAGGGGACGCAGATCGATGTTGTCGCCGGCGTCGTTATACAGCAAGCGCAACACCATGACCGCGCCTTCATTCGTGGGCGCAGTGGCGATCCGCACGCCATACAACTGCGGCGGCAACTTGTCGCGATCGGCGATGCTGGCGTCCTGGCGTTCGGTCGGTTTGTAGGAGTTTTCGGAAACGGAAGTCATCGCGCCATACAGCGACGCCAGCAGGCGCTCGCCATATTCGCGGGTTTGCCCACCCGCCGCCACCAGGTCGTTGTGAATGCGGAAGTAGATATCGGTACTGGTTTTCTTGACCCGGATATGGATGTCGGAAGCGCGCGCGCGGCAGGCCTTGTTGAGCAGATCCTTGGCCGTCACCTGCATCATCGAGTGCTCTTGCTGGCGCTCCACGGTGTCGGATACGCCGCTCTGGTAGTTGCGGCGGATCGCCTCGATCTTGGCAAAGACGACGCGGAAAGGCCGATGCATCTTTTCCAGGCGCGCCTGGTAAGACAGCACGTGCGGGTTGAGGCTCTGTCCCTCGGCAACCAGCAGCCGACCGTCGCTCAACAGGCAAAGCAGCTTTTTCTGCTCCGCGCTGGCTTCGAAGGAGCCGGTATGGCTGAGGACATTAGCGCCCGAAAAGTCGCCTTCATTGTTGAGCATCTGGTCGGGGCGCACGGTCGAAATAGCTTCCAGTTTTTTTGCGATGGAAAGGTTCATTTTGTCGCTCCTTTGGGGCCTGCCATCGGCAATGGCAGCCCCAAGGCTGGGGTCGGATAGCTCGGGTTGAAAGCCATCGAACGCGAAGTTTGCGCGGCAAGGCGGATGCGCCGCTTGTCAGAGGCCTGGACGATGACTTCGCTCGACCGGATCGATACCACCCGCATGCCGTTGGACAGCGTGTCGCCGGCCTGCACATCGACGATATTGCCGTCGCTGAGCTGCAAGGTTGCGAACATGGACTTACCCAAGCCCTCGATGGCCTGCACGATCGGATCGCCCACAACGGGAGGCTGCGTGAGCCGGGTGCTCACGTTCTGCCTGGCAGCGATTTCGTTTTGCTTGCTAATGATGCTGGCCTGCACGTCGAGCTGCTTTTCGCGCGCCTTCAGCAATAGTGTCTCGGCCTCGATCTGGGTCAGGCTGTCGGATGTGGGGTCCGCGAAAGCAACGCCGGAAAACAACAGTGTCGCCAGGATCATCAGGTACTTTGCATTATTTTGCATACATCACTCCGTCGATTGACCATTCGCCGCTGCGATAGGTGAGCTTGTCGATACGAACTCCAGGTTGCTCAAGCAATGCCGCTATCGTGACCGGCGGCAGCCCGCGTGTATTCAAGGCAAATGAAAACTCCTGCCATTCGGGAGCCGGTACACCGTTACCGCCGTTGCCTTGCGTCTGCAATTGTGTGATCTTGGGCGCGATACCCATCAGTTGCAGTTTGGAGATAATTGGTTCCAATAATTCTTTGCTGCCAAGCAGCGCTTCAGCTTTTGCCTGCCCCAGATTCAGCCGTTCCGAATAGGTGGCCTTATTGCCGCTCAGGTCAACCGAAGCCCCTGGCACTTGCGCCAGCAAGTAGGCAACCGTGGAGTGATGACGCGACCAGGTGTAGGTGACCCTATCTGCGTAACAGGTGTAGTCGTCGAGCTGCCAACCACCCGGCGTCATATAAGAGAGCTGGTCCACGCAGGCCTGCGCCGACAGCGTCGGCAAGGGTTTGCCGCCCCACGGAGGCGGTAGCGCCGAAGGACCGGCATTGCCCAGCATTTTCTGGCGGGCGGCTTCTATTGCGCGCTCACGCTCCAGCTCTTCCTGCTTGCGCTGATACTGCTGCCACAGCGCCGCACCGCCCACCGCCACTGCAACCGCGGCACCCACCGCGAACGGCCACCACGGTTTTTTGGCATGCAGCTGCCGCAGTCCCCACCAACGGTGCGTTCTGATCGAACCGTCTTTGCGGTGCGGGAGCAGGGTTTCGATGCGCTTGGCATTGAAGTTGTGGAAGCCGTAGTCGGCAAGTTCATCGTCGCCGATGACGACATTCCAGCCGCCCAAACCATAGTCGCCGTGCAGGCGCTCCAGCACTTCTTCCTTGGTGCCGGCGAAGTCGCCGTTGGGGAGGAAGTTGGCATCGCGCACGGCAAAGTACGCCCATTTACCGTCCGGCAGTTTGAATGCGCCGAGCCAGTTGTGCACCGGTTGCTGCTCGCCGTCGTAATACGCGCCTTCCAGGGCCAGCGTCTTGGACACCACCGCGCCGAGAGAGAACATGCCGCGCCGCGCACCTTCCCTGCTCTGGGCGAATCCGGCCTGGGCTGTTGACTGATCCATGCGCAGGATCATCAGGTCGGAATCGATCTTCTTGGCAAGATCGGTCGCTTCCTTCACCAACTCGCGCGGGCGGGATAACGACTGCCAGAAAAGACCGCAGACGAACTTGTGTTTATCTATCTGCGTGATGTAGATCGCCATGATGCGGCCGCCTTTTGATCAGGAACCAACCGTGGTGGGTGTAATCAGAATCACGATCGATTCTTTATTGGAACCCGCCCTGAAGCCGCCTCCCAGTGCATAGTTATTGGCCTTGCCGACGCCTTGCCGGTTGAGGTTGTCGTCGGTTTGCTCAAAGCCGCTGATGATCAGGGTTTCGTTCGATTTCATCGCAACGCGCTGCAGGAAATTGCGCGTGTCGATCTCAGGCGCCTGGATCATGCTGCCGCCGCTCTCCACTTCGCGTATTTCGCGCAATGAAGAGATATCGGTCGAGAACTGCAGCAACACCGTGCCGTTGGTCAGTATGTGCGGCAGGATGCTCATGTTGAAGCCCGAGGTCACGGTACCCGGCGTCAGGGTGGTGGTGGTACCCACCTGGGCCACCACCGTGGTTTGGGAAGACTGAAGATAGCTGGTCTGCTTCGCAACCTGCACCGGAACCGGCTGGTTGTTGAGCGTGACCACGGAGGCGGTAGTCTGACGGCGGACCTTGCCCTGCTGGGACAGGGCATTGATGATCGCCGTGGTTCCCGCAAACTTCGACGTACCGATCACGCCGGCCGAGAAAAGGCCGGTGTTCTCTGCGACGACCGGCAACGCGCTCTCAATGCCATACGTCCGGCGCAAGTTGCTGTACACCAGATTCCAGTTAATCCCGTACTCGTCGCCGTCGGTAACGTTGACCGACAGTATGGTCACATTAATCACCACCTGCCGCGACAGGGCCTTGTTTTCATGCTCGATATAGGCGGCAATGCGATCCAGCGAATCCGGCGTATCGACCACCGTCATGGTGCCGGTCGCGGGTGATGCCACGACCTTGCCATGCGTGGATAGCATGGCCTTGACCGTATTTTCGATACTGGTGTAAGCCGACAGACGCGAGGTCACGCCCGTGTTCTGGCTGTTGTTTGCAGTCACGCCACCCGTGGCACCGCCGCCGCCTCCTCCACCGCCACCT
>DATLIB010000253.1:0-8586 GCA_035539595.1 Noviherbaspirillum sp. | reverse complement strand
CACTAGAAACCTAAGAACCTTCTAGCTCCGCACCGTTTCGTCCTTGGGACGGGCTGGCAACAGCAGCGGAGTCATATACAAGGACTCGCGTGATGTCGGGCTACTTGGCATGACGTTAAATTTAGGTGGCTCGCCTTGACGGAGCGCGTGCGTCCGCGTCGGCAAGGTTAAAACCAATAGGCTGCACTACGCATGTAGAACTGTCTGTAGAGTGCTTCTGGACGCGGGTTCGATTCCCGCCGTCTCCACCACCAATACGCTAAGCCGTTGATTAGTCAACGGCTTTGTCGTTTCCGACCGTCCGATCTGGCTTGAAACCCTAACCGAGCATCCCAAAACAGGTTGAGAATGGCAATCAATTTACCCTCCCATCTGCACCGCAGCTGGTCCGGCAACTTGCATTTCTGTAATGACCCACTGAAAATCTGCTCAGGTCATAACTTGAAAGGGAGATGACATGGGCACGATGATGGAAGAAGAATTCAAGCGCTCCTGAAGGGCTCCGCGCCGTCATCCTATTCTTAGGAGGCTGACTGGGGCGGCTGGGTCTTCGGTGAAGAACGCAGCGACCGAGTTGCTGCAGTCGAACGAAGGCACGCCTACAGCCTTTTTGGCGTTATGGCTCATGGGCTGGACGATTGGAGGTATCGTCGTGACTGGCACAATTGTGTGGCAACTCGTAGGAAGGGAAATCATCACGGTCAATGCCACTCTACCCTCTCACATTGTATTGAAGCTTTGGGCTTCGGACGTTCGAGATCAGGTACCTGCACGCCACTAAATACCTGGCAAACTCCTTCAGAAACCAGAGTGCATGGTTTCTGCCGTTCAATCGTGGAGGCGCAGGTCCGATCGCATTCGACCAGGGGCACGGATCATCCGAATGCCCCAATCACTTGAAGAGGCGAAAGCCAAAATGTTGGCACGAGATCTATCTTCCCATCTACCCTAGAAGCTCAATGAGACCTAATCTGCCATCGACCACGACGCTTCGTCACGGCGCATTTCAGTGTTAGGCGTCATTAATCACACGAAAGATTCATCATGGCAATCTCCTGGCTCACAGTCTTGCAAAGTGTTCCATGGTCGGAAGTCATCAGCAATGCGCCGAAGGTTGCCGATGGCGCAAAAAAGCTATGGAGCACCGTTTCCAAGAAAGCCGCCCCACCCTTCGCGCCGGAAACCAGCGTCCAACCTTCCCTTTCACCTGAAGCTCAAGCCATTGGCGCATTGGAAGAACGTGTCTCCAGGGCAGAAGCAGCGCTGGCGGATTTGCACGGGCAAATGCTAGCCTCTTCAGAACTGATCAAAGCCCTGGCCGAGCAGAATGCGCAGCTTATCCGACGCATTGAAAATCATCGGGTACGCGTAAAGTGGCTGACGGTGGCAGTGGCAATTGTCGCCGCCATATCGATCTCAGCGTTGGGCTTGGCAGTCCAATAAACACTATGGTGACTAACCAACATGACAGGCACCGATGAGATTGGACTGAAAAACGCAATACGAGAGACCAGCAAGGCATTCTGACAATAGTCATAAGCAACATACCCACTTTTTCTGTGGTCAACTTTGTGGATAAGTGGGGATAATGCCAAGCAAGTGTATGATCTATAAGGAAATATTGTGCTTGAGTAAAATCAAGGCATCCTGAGCGTTTAATGCATCTGGCTTGCATTCCTGTTCAAAGAATTGGAAATTGAATTCCTGCCACATCATTCCCCCTACCAGAAAAGCAAGTGACAATAAAAGGCTGCGCCTTTGAATTTTGTCATTGCAATGCGTCTAAACCAGCACTTGATTGGGCGCTCAAAAAATTTCTCTTCTCAAAACAACCGCTTTGCTCGCTTAATTTTTGAATGAAAATGTCCGAGGGAAGAGGTCTGCTGTAATAAAAACCTTGTGCCTCTCGACAACCTTGGGATAGTAGAAAGGAAACCTGCTGCGCTGTTTCCACCCCCTCCGCCAAGACCTTCATATGCAGGCTATGCGCCATTGCGATGATTGCCGTGACGAGGGCGGTGGCATTTTGTTCGCGTCCAATGTCGCGGACGAATGATTGGTCAATTTTGATGGCGTGGACCGGAAAGTACTGAAGATAGGAAAGGTTGGAATAACCGGTACCGAAATCATCCACCGATAATTGAATTCCCATGCCGCTGAGTTGATGGAGTATGCCAAGCACGTCTTCGCTACGCTGCAACAACAGGTTTTCGGTGATCTCTAAATCCAGGGCGGTCGCCGGCAGTCCATTTTCTTTAATGATGTCCATCATCATCGTAAGGAACTGAGGATGGCGGAACTGGCGAGGCGATAGATTGATTGCCATGTGCAGGGCCGGAAAACCGGCGTCATGCCATTCCTTGAGTTGCCGGCATGCCTGGCGCAATACCCATTCTCCGATAGGCTGGATTAAACCGGTTTCCTCCGCAATGGGGACGAATCCACCGCAAGAGACGGTATCTTTCCCAGGTTGTTGCCAGCGCAGCAGGGCTTCGGCGGAGAAGATCGAGCCGGTCGCCATGTCCACTTGCGGCTGGTAGTACAGCGTGAATTCGTCGCATGCCAATGCTTGCCGCAAACGGCTTTCCGTGGTCAATCGCTGCTGGGCGGCGCTGTTTAGATCGGAGGTAAAGAACTGATAATTGTTGCGACCCTTTTCTTTCGCGGCATACATTGCGGTGTCTGTGGTGCGCATTAAGGTTTCCACATCGGCGCCGTCGTCAGGATAGAGACTGATGCCGAGACTGGCATTCACGTGCAGTTTTTGTCCATCGATAATAAAGACCTGATTTAGCATCTCCAGTGCCTTTTGCGCCACGACTGCGGCGTCGCTACGGCTGCCCAGCGCAGGCAAGCAGAGGACGAATTCATCTCCGCCCAAGCGCGCTACAGTATCGCCTTCCCGGACGCAACTCTGCAGGCGCATGGCGACCATCTGCAACAGACGGTCGCCAACCTGATGTCCTAGCGAGTCGTTAATGTTTTTGAAATGATCGAGGTCGAGAAGCAATATTGCGCCCCGCGTCTGATCGCGTCGCGAACCGGCAATGGCTTGCTTGATACGATCCTGCAGCAGCATGCGGTTTGGCAATCCCGTCAAGCCATCGTAATACCCCATGTAGCGGATTCGCTCTTCTGCCTGTTTGCGCTCGATGTTTTCTTTTTGCAGGCGAGCATTCGCCTGGATCAGCTCGGTAGTGCGCTCCTGCACCACCTCTTCCAAATGCTTTTGCAGGTTTCGTAGTGACAAATGCGTTTTGACTCGTGCCAGCACTTCTTCCAACTGTAGCGGCCGTACGATGTAGTCAATGCCGCCGCTGGCAAAAGCTTTCATCTTGTTGATCTCCTGATCCGCCGAGCTGATGAAAATGACCGGAATGTCGCGCGTGCGTGCGTCCGCTTTTAAGCGTTCGCAGACTTGATAGCCGTTCATATCCGGCATGATGATATCGAGCATGATCAGGTCTGGCAGGGTCGATTGCAAAAAACGTAGCGCTGTTCGGCCACTGTTTGCCGGATGAACGATATAACCATGTTCGGTCAGCATGTGCATCAACAGGCGCAGATTGGTCGACGTATCGTCGACCACCAATATCCGGCCCTTGCTTTCCTTGGCGCTCTCGGTGGAAGTCATATGTACTCCTCTTCGGTTAACTCCGCGCATGCTGGAGAACATGCAAAATCCGATCGTATTGAAATTCATCCGTCAGCGTTTGCAGCGTATCGGCCAGGGAGAAATCATGCATGCGAATTTCCGCGATCGCCCGATCCACCGCAACAGCATCAAGCTGAACCAAGGCTTGCTCCAGTATTGCAAGCAATCGGGCGGGCAGTTTCACCAACGAAGCCGGTTCAAGTCGGTGGGACGAAGGTGCAACAGCGAGAATGGCATCTTCCTGATACGCAAACTGCAAACCAAGATGCTTCTGCATCAGGTGGAAAAAATCGGCTTCGGCGAACGGCTTGCTTAGGAAATCGTCGCAGCCGGCATCCAGCATCTCTGCCCGCTCCTCTTCAAAGCCGCTGGCAGTCAGCGCGATGATGATTGTGTCGCCTCCCTCGGGGGCGTTCTTGATGCGCCGAGCTGCCTCTCTGCCGTCCAGAACCGGCATACGCATATCCATCCAGATCAGATGCGGCCGCCATGTTTGCCATACTTCCAGGGCTTCTTGTCCGTTGCTCGCTTCGCGCACGGAAAAGCCCAAGGGGGCGAGTAGACGCACCAATAACTGCCGCGCCGTACGCTGATCATCCGCCACCAGAATGCGATAGATCGGCTGACCAGGGGCCAGCGCAACAAGCTGGTGTGGTTCTGCATCGGTAGCAGCGACCAATGCACTCACATCGACTATCTGCACCGGGATGTCGAAATTCACCGTGGTGCCTCGGCCTACTTGGCTATTGATCCGGATATCACCTCCCATCAAGCGCACAAAACTACGGCTGATGGTCAACCCCAAACCTGTGCCGTCCTGTGCCTGCCTGCCTGCTCCGGTTTGCGTGAACGCGTCAAAAATCGAATCCATTTCCTCGGGTGCGATCCCATATCCAGTGTCGGACACTTCAAATAAAAGCCGGCATTCGTCGCTCGATAATTGCTGCTGCTTGAGCTCCAAGGTCACGCCGCCTTTCTCGGTGAATTTGATCGCATTGCTGATCAGGTTGATCAACACTTGGCGCAGTTTGACCAGATCGGCCCGCACGTAAGGCGGTACGTCGTGCACGCGCTTGATAAAGAGCTGCAGTCCTTTATCCCGCGATTTGACGGAGAACATGTCTTCCAGTTCGTTCAGCAGGCGATCCAGATCGAAACCGGTCTCGTTCAAGGATATCTGGCCGGCTTCGATCTTGGACAAATTCAGCACCTGATTAATCAGCGTGTGAAGATGCTCGCCGCTACGCAGAATGATGTTCATATCTTCCTGCACTTCGCGCGACAACCCAGGCTTGCGTGCCACCAGGCGGGAAAATCCGAGAATGGTATTCAAAGGTGAGCGCAGTTCGTGGCTGATGTTTGCCAGGAATTCGCTCTTGGCCTGACTGGCCGCTTCGGCGACTTCGCGCGCCTGTCGCTCCGCGTAGGCCTGCTTGCGTGCGCTCAGGTCGAGTACGAACGCAATACCGTTCTGCATGGACCCCTGTATCAGTCCTCCGCCGATCAAGACGGGGACGCGGGTTCCATCCTTGCGGATGAATTCCTTCTCATACGGCGTGCAACTGCCGCCGCTCCTGAGTTCTTCCACCGCCCACGCATCCACCGACTGGTATTCCGGCGGCGTCATGGCTTCCCATCGCAAATTGCCGGTAGTCAGGTCCTCCCGCGAGTAGCCGGTAATCTGAAGCAGCGCATCATTGGCTTCGTTAATACCGCCTTTGATGTCCCACAAAAAAATGCCGATGATGTTGGATTGGACCAGGTGCCGGATGAGCACTTCGCGTTCTTGCAATGCTTCTTCTGTCCGCTTGCGTTCGGCAATTTCCGCATGCAGGGCCTTGACCGCGTTGGCCAACTCGAGGGTGCGCTCTTCGACGCGTTGCTCCAGTTCGGCATGGGCCAGCCGCAATGCTTCCTCGGCCTGGCTACGCTCCAACGCGTAACGAATCGAACGGACAAGCAATGCGCTATCCACTTGTCCCTTGATCAGGTAATCCTGCGCCCCTGACTGCACTGCCTGAAACGCAATGTTTTCGTCCATCAACCCGCTCAACACGACCAGCGTCGGCACCTTCGGTGCATGGTCGAACAGGCGCCGCAATGTATCCAGTCCGCTGCTTTCAGGCAGACCGAGATCCAGCAATACGACATCGATGCAATCATGTCGTAGCCGCTGTATCCCTGCGGTGAGATTCTCCACCCACGTCAACTGAAACACGAAGCCTTGTGCTTCCGACAGCATGTGTCCAATCAGGTGGGCATCGCCGGGATTATCCTCAATGAGCAAAATGTGGATTTGCATCGTATTCATAAAGACGGGCATTTCCCGGGTAATGGCCTAGTGTTCTGGGTTAGAAATTCACGGAAGAAAACCGAGCATCGATGAGCGCAGCGGTATAGCCGGATAACCTTGGGGTCGCTTCGCTCGCTGCCGACCTATCTACTAAATTTATCCGTCGCCATCAGAACAGCAATGGGTCTGATCATTTCTGCCCTTCCTCGCTCATTTCATCTAGGCGTGGGATAGTGAAATTGAAAACCGTCCCTTTTCCCTCTTCCGATGCGACCCAGATCCTTCCGCCATGACGTTCCACGATTTTCTTGCAAATGGCCAAACCGATGCCGGTGCCGGAATACTCGGCCCGGCCATGCAGGCGCTGAAACATCACGAAAATGCGATCGAAATATTCAGGCGCAATGCCGATGCCGTTGTCCTGTACGGAAAAGCGCCAGAATGTGCCGTCCGGTTCCGCCCAGACATGAATCTGCGGCGATTCGTCACGCCGGAATTTGAGCGCGTTTGCCAACAGATTTTGTAGTAGTTGGGTCAGTTGCGTGGCATCTCCCATGACCGTCGGTAACGGACCGCAGGTAATCTGCGCCTTGCTTTCTTCAATGCTGATGCGCAAGGAATTTGTTGCCGCCGCCATGACGGCCGTGCAATCAATGGGTTGGAAGGGCTTTGCCTTGGTGCCGATGCGCGAATAACTGAGCAAATCATTGATCAGCGCCTGCATGCGTGTCGCCCCATCGACCGCAAAGCCGATGAAGGTGGTGGCATCGGCATCGATGCGGTCTTTATAGCGCTTCTCCAGCAATTGCAGATAGCTGCTGATCATGCGCAAGGGCTCTTGCAGGTCATGTGACGCCACGTAGGCCAATTGCTCCAGTTCAGTGTTGGAGCGCGCCAGTTCTTCCGAACGACTGGCCAAAATTGCAGTGCGCTGCTCTACCAGCTCCTCCAACTGATCGCGATGACGCTTGAGTTCCTGCTCTGCCAAAACGCGGCGCTGGATATCATGCTTGAGCTCTCTATTTTTTTTTTCAAGTTCGTTGAATAACTCCTGCAATGCTTGCCGGGTTTTTTCCAGGGTTCGGCCGAGACTGCCGAATTCATCGCGGCGTTTCCAGACGAAGGGAACGTTGTGTTCGCGGCGTGCCAGGCACTCCGCCTGCCGCATCAGCCGCTTGATCGGCGCCAGCACCCGCACCTGGAGTAGCGCGGTAATCAGGATCAGGTTCAATATCACCTGTGCCGCCACGGTCAACATGAAAATCCGGTGGTAATTTGCGATCGCGGTATCGAGGCGGCTGGTGTCCATTTCGATGGCAATATCGCCGATGATGCGATTTTCATAGTAAATATCACGCCGCAGCTTCAATTGTGTTCCCTTGCGCCGCTCTGGAAATTCGCGCGACAAAAAGACGCCTGCTTTTTTATCGGCAATCACAACAGAAGTGATGCGTTCATCTTCCACGAGCGAATCAAAAAAGGGGCGCGCCGCATCAATATTCAGATTCCATAGCGGACTTTGCATTCCAAGAGAAAGCAATTCCGCCATGAGTTGATGGTCGGACGTAAAGTGCTCTGTCAGTCCCCGTTCCTGCTGTCGCAACGTCAACATTGTGCTGATTGATACCGGGATTAAAAGCCCGCTGATCACTGCAAACATGATAGACGCGCGCAATTTCAGTTGCATAACCTGTCCGTACGGATCGTCTCTGGCAGATTGAATAAAGTGCAATATTGGACTCGTTGTTTCCTGTGGAGTTCAGGAACTGCAACGAAACAGAAACCGGCCAACCGTAGTGCAGCGCCTCTTTTTCCGATCGCCGCAAAATTGTTGGAAATAAACACCATCAATTCAAAAGCGCTGGTACAGCGCGTATCATGAGTTTAAGAAATGACAGGAGGGGAACATGCGGGCGATCGATTTTTTTTCCCGTTTCATGCTGGTGGCAACAGTATCCGTCCTCGCCAGCGGAACGCCGGCGCAAGCAGAAAACACCATCACACTGGCTGCGGGAGAACGCGCTCCCTACATTGGGAAAACGCTGCCTGGAAACGGTTATGTTGCCGAACTTGCAATAGAGGCATTCAGGCGACAGGGATACCGCGTGAAAATCGAGTTCTATCCTTGGGCCAGAGCCAGGATGCTTGCAGATATAGGGGAAGTGAACGGCTTGCTTCCTGTCTTCCGCGAAGAGGACCGTTCATCACAGGCCGGCTTTGTGTACTCCAATCCATTCCCTGGAGATACCATCGGTTTTCTGAAGAAAAAAACGCTTCGGTTTTCCTACTCGAAACAAGATCTTGAAAAAGAAGATGCCTTTCTGCGGTCTCTGCAGAACTATCGACTCGGCACGGTACGCGGCGGCATCGACCTTCCCCTTTTCAATCGCGCGGAATTTCCCGTGAAAGAAATGGCCAGTGAGGACATTCACAATCTTGACAAGCTCGCCTTGGACAGAATTCAACTGGCGCTGATCGATAAATATACCGCCGCCGATTTGATGGCGGAGAAACGTCCCCAATTTATCGGCCAGTTTGACTTCATGACGCCTCCGCTGGCGCAAAGAGATTTTTACATCAGCTTCCCCACCAAGGCAAAAAACCATCGTCAACTGGCAGCGGCGTTCAACAAGGGATT
>DATLIB010000252.1:0-13951 GCA_035539595.1 Noviherbaspirillum sp. | reverse complement strand
GGGGCCCTCAGTCTGGTGATGCCGGATGCTTGGCTGCAAGGTTGGCGTCGTACGGCGCCTTGGCAAAGACTTATGTCTATATCAGGCTGATCCGGCGCAGGCCGCCGAATCGCATGGCGGTAGGGTTTTGGTCTTCACCCTATTCACTGTCAGGTAGCCATTTTCACGTTGCCTATCAAAAAACGAAAAAGCGGGCCAAGCCCGCTTTTTCTATGTCATTCCACAGGAAACGACAATCGATTTAGTGCTGGTAAATCGAAGCAACGTTCTGAGCACCAGTTTGGTTAATGGTCGCAGTGAAGCTTGTACCGACTTGCTGGATGCGTGCAGTATTCAGATCGGAATAGCTTGCGCCGGTGCCGAACTGGTTAATGCTGGCCGTGTTGAGGTTGCCGGACTGGATGATGTCAGCATTGCTGTATGTGCCGGACTGTGTTGTCGTCGCGGCGTTGTCGCTGCCATTTTGCGAGATGGAAGCGTACAGATCGCTGCCGTAGTTTTGTGTTGCCGTCGCGATGTTGGCATTGCCGTTTTGATAGGCATTGGCGCTGGCATTCGACACACTCTCCTGGCTCACTGTGCCGCTATTGCTGTCGCCATATTGGTACAGATAGGCGTTAGCGTTGGAAGAAGCGTTCTGAGCAGCATTTCCTACGTTCGCATTGCCATATTGAGAAACGCCTGCATAGCTGTTGGACGATGCGGTTTGCGTTACCACGCCGTTGTTGTCGTTACCACCTTGGCTTACGTAGCCATAAACATTGCTGCTGTCAGCTTGAGTGACGGAGCCTGCATTGTTGTTGCCGTATTGGGAAACATAGGCGCCGTTATACCAGTAGTAATAACCGCCACCATTTACATTGGTTTGAGTGACCGAGCCGGTATTGTCGCTGCCGGAATACTGGTACACGCCAGCGGACGTGTTGGCGCTGGTGGTTTGAGTAATCGTTGCATTGCCGTTGGTGCTCGAGTACCAGCCGCTGTAACCTTGGTCCACGTAAGCGGAAACATTATTGGAACCCAGTTGCGTTACGCTAGCCGAATTGGTGTCGCCGGACTGGTTCACGTAGGTGTATGCATTGGTGCTGTCTTGCTGCAATACGCCCGGTGTCGGGGTAGAAACGGAACCTACCTTGTTGCCAGTACCGTTTTGATTGACGATAGCTGTGGAGCTGACGGCATTGAGCTGTTCGACATAAGCGTCGTTGGCAGTGCCATTTTGCGTGATGCTTGCGCTGGTTTGTGCGAAGGCCGGCAATGTTGCGTAAGCCAGACCAATACCGAAAGCGATTACGGTGAGATTCCGTTTCGTCATTATTATTTCCCTGAGAGAGTTAAAGGCACTTGGGTAAAGCGAGTTGGCCAGGGCCCTTAATACTGGACAACTCTTGCGATATTGGCGTCGCCGTACTGACGTATTGCCAAGTTTGAACCGGTGACGGATTGTTCGACTTCCGCCCGGTTGTGACTACCAAACTGCTGGATGGTGACGCGGTCGATTGCGCCGGCTTGTGCGACGGTGGCCGTATTGGCGAAGCCCATCTGCTGCACGTCAATCGCATTGCGAGCTCCCGACTGGAGCGCCTGAACCTGATTGAGATCGCCTGTCTGGCGGATGTCGAGGTTGTTGACCACACCGGACTGCATCGCTTGAGCGGTATTTCCGTATCCCATCTGAGTGATATGCGCCAGTTGCTGCACACCTTGCTGGGTGAGCGTTGCCTCGTTGCGTGAGCCCGCTTGCATCACCATGCCGAAATGGCCGGTGCTCGTTTGTTCGACCGGCCCGAAATAGCCGTTGCTCGCCTGCGGTACGGACGCCTCGTAATGGGGCTTTGCCCGGGGGGCGAGATCCGACGGGCCAAGTTCGGAATACGGGGACAAGTCGGCAGACAGGCCGCTACCCGCGAAAAACAACACGCATGCTCCGCCAAGTCCGGTCAATGCGCGACGCACGGTGATCAAGGCAGTCACGGCCTTTAACTTTTCATTCATGACCGTCCTCCGGCAGGGCGGTCGCATAGTCACTACCTTCCTTCAGATAAGCCTGGATGACCGGCGATGCCAAGTCCGCTTCGTTCTTGAGCGCCCATACCCGATCTTTCAACCCTTGAACCGTCAGATGCACGACTGCAGATTCAATTGCTTCCTTCACGCAGAGCTGCACCGGCTCATTGCGGGTGTAGCCCGTCTCCAACTCGAGCAAGCGCTTGAAATTGACAAAGCGGTACACGCCGGTGGAAAGTTGATGCGAGTAAATCGTTTTTGTGGTGGACACGCTATTGAGTATCTGGCCGCCGCGGATATCGATTGCACGTAAACTCACCGTGACCTGATCGACGCGGTATTGCTCCGAAACGCCGACACCGAGGTAACGCGCTCCGGCACCGCCGGTGCGGACATTGGTTTCATAAGCGACGATGCCGCCTTCGATCAGCACGGTCGCCGGCATCAACGGCGGCAACTGGATGGTAGGAGCACCTTTTTCTTGCGGCAGTTCGAGGGCTCGGACGATCTTTCGTTCCGTCAGCAGGTTCTGCAGGTTTTCCCGCTCGACCGGAATGAACCAGCCGGAATCCTTGAGCGCCTTGATCAGAATCGACGTCGCGCCTTGCGTTACCGCAGTAGAGAAGGAGCTGTCGGGTGACGGTTTGTACTGGCCGGTTTGGTCGCGCAGCGCATAGACGCCGACGGCGACCTTGCCTTTAGGTGCGGGCAATTGCAGCAAGTCTTTCGTGGCTCTTGTGGCCGGCGTCAGCTGCGCATTTGAAATGACGTTGGCGGGAGGCTGCGTGGAGCAGCCTGCCAGAAGACTGGCGGCCAAAGGGAGGGCCATGAACGCTTTACGCGTCAGGTCAAACGTGCGTATCTTCATTGCCCGATTTCGAAGGAGGTTGAGGAGCCAGTGATTTTGTCCGTGGTGACCACTCTCAATAATCCGCCGCCGATGTCGGAAATCGTGATCATGAAATCCCCGGTTTCCACCGTGCCGGGAACAAGTTGCCCGTTCGGTCCGAGAATGCTTGAAGTTGCCGCAGAAGCCAGGCGTCCAAGCACGGAGCGTTGCAGGGTTTCGTTGAATTGCTCCAGCGCGCTTTGCTTGTTGGTGCCCAGATTTGCATCCGGGTCTTTGGTATTGTTTTGTGCTTGCGCCGCATTGAGCAACGCTGCCCCGTTAAGCGGACTGCCGCCGAAATTGGGATTGACCGGAACATAGACGAGTTCAGTCGCGCATACGTGCTGCAGGCCAAGGCCAAGCACGACAGTCATGACGCCACGCATGAGCAGGGATAATCGTTTTTCCGTGTGCTGCATCGTTCCCATCTTCATTTTCGTTAAATCTCGTCTTGGCCGACATCGACGTCCCGGACCAATAACCGTTCCAATTCCGCTTCCGTCACTTTTTGGTAGGCGATCTCAACGGCGTTCTCGCTCAAAGCCTTGATGTTGGCTCGTAAAGCAGGCAATGCGGCTTGAAAGATCCGGCGTTGTCCGTACTCGATCCAGATCTGCGTTCCGGAACGGGCCGAAGGTCGTTCGCGGATGGAGATCGCAAAGCGTTCAGCGATGTCCCGCTCCCGCCATGCGGAAACGAAGTGCCGGTAAAAATCGTAACCTGCAACGGTCACTGTCTGGTTGGTCACAACCCCGCCAAGCAAATCATTGCGCGTTCTGGAGCCGGATATTGCCGGTCGCGTTGTCGGCAACACAGGCTCGCTGGCAACAGCCATTGCCGCCGTACTCATCCCGATCACCAGAATCGCATCCCTGACGAACCTCATTGCCCAGCCTTTAATATCGATGCGAATTGACGTGTAACTTCCAGAATTGCCTGTTACAAACTTGTCACAATTTGTGACAAGTCGCGGATATTCGCCGATATTTTTTTGCTTGTCAATCGGATATTTTTTACGTTAAAAATTTTGTGTTTTTACGCTCCACACAGACTTGTGTGGGTTTGTGGGGTTTCTGCCAAATTTCAATGGGTTGAAGTTTTGCTCGCCCCACATTTTCCTGTTCGAAAGGACAGCATGACGTGAGGTTACTTTTTTCAGAAAGAATTTGACGCTCCGAAGGCCGTTTCCGCATAGGCGAGGCACATGACTGTTGATGTAATCGCGGGTGGAAACCAGGCAAGCAATAGGACCTTATGTGCAACATATTGCTCATGAGGGAGAAGAAAGTAGGTCTTCGGTTTCCCGAAGGTACGTTCGTGTCGCTTTGATTGCTCCAATTGCGACGTGGCTTGCTGGCAGGAACCTTTGTCTGTGCGGCGCGTCATATCGGGCTACAAGCGTCGCGTATCCGCACCCGTCGCCAACCTGTATCCCACTATCACCTTCTGCCACAACACTCATGCTGACAACTTCCGTTTTGGTCGAACTGCCGCCGCAATGGCGTACCTGGATTAATGACAATCTTGCACGCGGCTGCGACCCCGGCAGCATGGCGCAGGTGATGGTGCGCGATGGGCATTTCGATGCGCGCCTGGCCCGTGCCTCTATCGACGAGGCACGCAGCAAGCGCAACCGAACTCCTGTCGAGCCGGCGCTATTGCCGATGCCCCAAATTAATACCGCGTCGAACACCGTGCTCGCCGGCGACCGCGAGGTGGACATATTGCTTACCTTGCAGTCGCCGCGCATCGTCCTGCTGGGTAATGTATTAAGTGAAGAAGAGTGCGATGCGCTAACCGCCTACGGTGAGCAGCGTCTCGAACGTTCGCCAGTGGTGGCGGACGGTGATGGCAGCATGCATATCCACGTCCACCGGACCAGCCGAGGCGCAATGATGCAGCGTGCCGAAATCCCGCTGATCGGGCGTATTGAAAGTCGACTTGCCGCATTGACAGGCTGGCCGGCCGATTGCGGCGAAGGATTGCAATTGCTGCGCTATGAAAAAGGCAATGAATATCGTCCTCATTTCGATTGGTTCGACCCGGCGCTGCCGGGGCCGCGCAAGCACCTTGAGCGCGGCGGACAACGGTTGGCGACCATCATCATGTATCTGAGCGAGGTAGAGCAGGGCGGGGGAACGGCTTTTCCCAATATCGGTTTGCAGATACAGCCGAAAAAAGGGAGTGCTGTATTTTTTGCTAACACCGATGCCAGTCGCATTCCTGAACAAGCCGCACTCCACGCCGGCCAGCCGGTCGAAAAAGGTGTCAAGTTCATCGCGACAAAATGGTTGCGGGAAAAACCGTACTGCTGAACGAGAACGATTCCTTTGGTTCAGATCAGGGTCGAATGTTGTTCAGCAGAAGGTCTCATGTCCGACTATGCTGAATTGATACTTGAGTACGCAGGTAGTCGTGGGAGTTTTCTATGCGTCGGCACCGAATTTTCCAGCGTCTCCCGTCCGCGCAGACGCTAAAACAGTACCGCTTTCTGCGACCTTTCAAGCGCTACCTGGACCATCACTCCCTGTGGCAGCTTAATCGCCGCGCAGTCGCGGGCGGCATGGCAATCGGACTGTTCTTTGGAATACTGGTGCCGTTTGCACAAATTCTGCTGGCCGCCATTGCCGCCATCGTCTTGCGGGTTAACCTGCCTGTCGCTGCATTCAGCACCCTTATAACCAATCCGCTTACCTCGCCAGGCGTGTACTACGCGGCTTATCTCGTCGGCGGATGGCTTATCGGCGACACTGTCCACGGCGTCGAATCGGAATTCCATAAAACGCTGGCCACGCAGCCGGATGCTGTCGTCGCCTGGTTTGTACCTGTGTTGCAATGGCTGCAGACGGTTGGCTTGCAACTGTCCCTCGGACTGGCGGTGCTGTCGGTAGTGGTGTCCGTCGCCAGCTACTTTGGAGTCAGCTGTGTGTGGCGCCTGTGGGTGTGCAGACGCTGGCGGCATCGGCATTTACGTCAACCATAAGAAGAGTCGCTTGTTTCGTCCTTTTGGACGCGCGCTATGCCGCGGTCTCAAAACGACTCTCTCAAACCCGCTTCGGGCCACGTGGAAGCATCCCCCAAATAAAAAAGCCATATCCACCTGTTGTCGCGCAACAGAGCAGAAGTCTTCGCTAGCGCATGCTTATTGCGCCGCACAAAAAAAAGCAAAGAGACTTTAAGAGCCTGTTCGCAACAAATTGAAAAAATTTTTGCCTTTCAGCATGAAAGGGCAAACGTTGCTCCTGATTAACGCGTTATGATTAATGCCTCGGGACAATTTTTCCGTTTGCCTTCTTATGTTGAAGAAAACTTTTATGGCGTTGCTGCTGAGCACGGCGGCGTCTGCTTTTGCCCTGCCGTTCAGTTCCCAGCACGCTCTGGTGTTTGAAGAAGACTCCGGCAAGGTATTGCTCGAAAAAAATGCGCATGAAGTCGTCCCGATTGCATCGTTGACCAAGCTGATGACAGCCATGGTGGTGCTGGACGCGAAGCTCGACATGGAGGAAATCATCGTCATCGATGAAAGCGATGTCGATACGCTCAAGTTCAGCTCTTCCCGCGTTCCGGTCGGCGTGGAACTAACGCGAAAGGCTTTGCTGGAACTGGCTTTGATGTCATCCGACAACCGTGCCGCAGCGGCATTGGGCCGTACTTATCCGGGTGGACTGCGCTCATTCCTGCGGGCGGTGCGACATAAGCTGGCGGTACTGGATATGCGTGATACCACAATCGACGAGCCGACCGGACTGTCGCCGAACAACCGCTCGACTGCCGCCGATCTGGTGAAGATGGTGACTGCTGCTGGGCGATATCCCGAGATCAGTCGCATGTCCACGGAAACCGGAGACTTGGTGGACATGAACGGCAAGATGGTTCAGTACCGCAACACCAATCGTCTGGTGGGGCGTGATGGCTGGGATATTCTGCTCTCCAAGACGGGTTTTACGCGTGAGGCCGGGAGATGTCTGGTCATGCGCCTTGAGGCCGCCGGCAAGCGTGTCATCGTGGTGCTGTTGAATGCCAGGGAAAGTGCGCAGCGCCTGGTGGATGCGGAAAACGTGCAGCGCTTTTTGACGGGCCAGCCGTTCTCCACGCCGCAGGTGAAGGCCGTTTCTTTCAGCAGCAAGGCAAAAAAGACGAAAGTACGGGCAAAGGGAAAGACAAGCAAAAGGAAACGCCGCGTGATGTAAGCGCGTCAGCTATATCAGCGGGCTTTCAAAAAAATGGACCATGCGTGGTCCATTTTTTTATCTGGGCGCAGCAAGCCGGAAGCCGGATCGCTTCAGGTTGCGCAGACCATTGAGTAATCGGAAAGCGAGTCGTGCCGCAACACTGTTTTCGTCCGGACGGTCGGCAAGGTCGAGCAGCCAGAATTTCAAGGTGCGCATATGGCCCTGCCAGGCAACCGAAAGAACGGTGCGGATGTTGAGCGCCATGTGGGCATGCGAGCGGTAGGCCAGGATTTCATCAAAATTGCGCTGCACGCCGAGCAGCATGTATTTGTATTCGAAGCGCCCCCAGAGAAAATGAAATTCCTCTGCACCGCGCGCAATGCAATCGGCAATGGTCTGGTAGCAGCACAGGGTGCCGATGCGTGCGTCGTCGTACGCGGGATCATGCGCGATCACATGCATGAAATAGTGAGAGCCGACCCGGCTGCACACCGTACCGGCAATCACCCGCCCGCCCAGCATCATGACGCACACCATCCCGGACTGTCTTGCCAATGCGAGCAGCCGTTCTGTTTCGGCGTGGTCCATCTCCGAGTCCTTGTTCTTGTTGCGCATGCGGGCATGGTTCATGGCAACGATATCGTGCACATGCTGCGTGTTGATGGCAGAGTCTTCGCTGACCGCGAAGTCCAGGGCCGGATAATTGCGTTTGAGCCGGTTGGTGTAGTACTTGATATTCCTGCGCGTGGACTTGGCCAGACGCGCAAGATACTCGTCGGCGCTGCGCGGCAGACGCAGGACGATATCCTCGGTACGGTAAAACTGCTGGAGTGGAAACGGAAAGCGTCGCGGCTTGGTTCGGATCGCATGAAAGCGGACGACATCGATGGATGGAAACATGTCGAAGATATAGCGCACAAATTTGACGGCCTGTTCCGCATCGATGTCGATCTGTTCGTTGAGCACCAGCGCCTTGTTGCCCTCGCAACGAAACAGCAATACCGCGCTGATCCTGCCGTTCTGCTGTGCTACGTAGGTATGTGTTGTGCCACGGATGGCGCCGTAGATGCGAAATTGCGAAAGCGAAGAATAGACATGGCCGTACAGCGCATCGAGTTCCGCTTCCACAAAATCGGGGATGGCGTTTTCATAGAGCGAAATGGTGATCTGGCTGGGTTCCATGCGTCTTCTCCATGCAATGCGTGTTCTGCGATGGGTGCATGATGCAGCTTAAAGGGCGAGGTGTCTGCGGAAGCTGGTGCAGCGTTGTGGCGGCTCAAAGAACTTGCCGCGCAATATCGCGTTATTGGAGGCGACAGGGAACCGAGCATTGATCGCAGAGACGAATCTGTTTCATTTTCAGGATGGACTTTCGATGAGCAAAGCGACTACCGGCCATTCCGGATTGTGTGCAAAACGCCTGGATGCCCTCACGAAACGGATTCAGGTTGATGTCGATGCCGGGCGTATTCCGGGTGCGGTGATGTTGATTGCGCGCGATGGCAACATCGCCTATGAACAGGCGCTCGGTATTCAGGACCCCGCGAGCGGGACGCCGATGGCGCTCGATACCATCTTCCGCATTTACTCCATGACCAAGCCCATCGTGTCGGTGGCGGCGATGATGCTGGTCGAGCGGGGGCGGTTGCTGTTGAGCGATCCGGTGTCAGACATCCTTCCCGAACTGCGACAGTTGAACGTCGGCGTCGAACTGCCCGACGGAAAGGGCGGACACAGCTTGCAACTGGAGCCAGCCAGACGAGCCATCACGGTGCAAGACCTGATGCGCCATACGTCAGGCCTGACTTACGGCATTTTTGGCGATTCGCTGGTGAAGGCGGAATATCGCAAGGCAGGAATCGGCACGCAACTCGCAAGCAACGATGCCTTCATCAAGGCATTGGCGTCGGTACCCTTGGCCTATCAACCCGGCACGACCTGGGAGTACAGTCATTCCACCGATGTCCTGGGGGTTCTTCTGGAGCGCATTGCAGGCATGCCGCTCGATGCATTCCTGAAACAAACCGTTCTCGATCCGCTCGGCATGCATGACACGGGATTCTGGGTCGCTCCACATCACCATCACCGTATCGCGGAGCCGTTCGCCATCGATCCTGTGAACGGCGCCAAGGTCGCCCTGAGCCAGCCGCGTCAGCGCCCGAATGTACTCAGCGGCGGTGGCGGCCTGCTGTCCACCGTGCGCGACTACCTGCGTTTTGCACAGATGCTGGCGAACGAAGGGACGCTGGACGGTGTGCGCATCCTGTCGCGCAAGACCTTGCGTTACATGACGTGTGATCACTTGGGCGAACTGCCGGCAGCCAAGTCAGGCGCCAATTACCTGCCGGGGGCAGGGTATGGTTTCGGCCTCGGATTCGCGGTACGCAACGACGAAGGCGGGGCCTTCATGCCGGGTTCGATCGGCGACTATACCTGGAGCGGATTGGCCGGCACGTATTTCTGGATCGATCCCCAGGAAAAGATGCTGGCCATCTTCCTGATGCAGGCGCCCGAGCAACGCCACCATTACCGTCAGCTATTTCGCAACATGGTGTACGCGGCGCTGATGTAATGGGCTCGGAAACTTAGCGGATCACCATCACGGGAATGTGGGTCTTTGCGATCACTTTTTGCGTCTCGCTACCGGCAAACAGTTTGCTCAGTCCGCGCCGGCCATGGGTGGCCATGATGATGACGTCGCATTCTTTCTGCTCGGCGATACGAGTGATTTCGTCATGCGGATCGAAGGAGCTGACCACCATGGTTTCGCAAGGAATGCCTGCGGCCGTCGCTGCGGAAGCCACCTCGTCCACATGGGTCTGTGCCATTTCGAGCGAATGCCGCTCGTAAGCCTCCGAGCCGCCGGCATAGGCGCTTTCGGAAAGTGGTGAGAAAGGATAGGGTTCGGATACCGACAGCGTAATGATTTTTCCGCCGACCTGGCGGGCGAAATCAAGGGCGACCGTGATGGCTTTTTCGGTCTGCGACGAGCCGTCGGTAGGAAAGAGAATGGTCCTGAACATGGCGGTTTTCCTCTGTGGATTGGGCACGAAGGCCGGATGTATATGCCTACTAATATGCGTACTATCCGGCGAGGCGGCGCCGGCCTGCATTGATGTGGATCAAATGCGCGCCCCTCTCGCTGGCCCTCCTCAGTAATTCCTTCATTCCGCTCTCAACCCCGTATCCATACCCGCATCAGGGACAGCAGTTGCGCTGCATCCACTGGCTTGGTGATGTAGTCGGATGCGCCTGCGGCGATGCACTTGTCGCGGTCGCCTTTCATGGCCTTTGCTGTCAGCGTGATGATGGGCAACGATTTGAAGCGCTGTATGCGGCGGATGGCACGCATGGTGTCGTAACCATCCATCTCCGGCATCATGATGTCCATCAGCACGATCTCGACGTCGGGGTTGGATTGCAGTACTTCGATGCCGTCACGGCCGTTTTCTGCGTACAACACTTTCATGTCTTGTCGCTCCAGTACCGAACTCAAGGCGAAGATGTTACGCAGATCGTCATCTACCACCAACACTTTGCGGCCGGCCAGGCTGACGTCGGCGGCACTGACCTCGTCGAGCATGCGTCGCTGGTGTTCAGACAGATCGGCGTGCGAGCGATGCAGGAACAGGGCGGTTTCCGCGAGCAGCTTTTCCGGCGAACGGGCGTCTTTCAGTACCACCGTCTTGGCGATGCCTTGCAGGCGTTGCATCTCTTCGGGACGCAATTCGGTCGCGGTATAGATCACTACCGGCAGGGTACGCAGCGCTTCGTTTTCGCCGATTCGGTCGAGCAGGGTAAAACCGTCGATATCGGGCAAGGTCAGGTCCAGCACCATGCAGTCGAACGGCGTGCGTTCCAGCGCGTCCAGTGCTTCCTGGCCGCTGCCGACCGCCGTTATCTGCACATCGACGTCGCCGATCAGGCGGACGATGGCATCGCGTTGTACCTGTTCATCTTCGACCACCAGCAGGTGGCGGTTGCCGCTGGTGACAAAATGCTGGATGCGGTTCAGTTCTTCCTGCATGCGGTCGGTGCTGACCGGCTTGGGCAGGTAAGAGATGGCGCCGTGGCGCAGCGCGCGCTCGCGCTCACCCTGGTCGGAGATGACGTGCACCGGGATATGCCGTGTGCCGGGGTCGCGCTTGAGACGGTCCAGTACCGCGAAACCGTCCGTCTCCGGCTGATCGATGTCGAGCAGGATGGCGGTCGGCAGATAATCCCGCGTCAGTGCCAGTGCCGAGTCCGGCTGCAGCGCGACGATGCCCTTGAAGTTGCGTTCCCGTGCCTGTTCGAGCAGCGAGTTGGCGTCGCGCTGGTTGTCTTCCACGATCAGGAGGGTAGGATCGCCGGGCGCGACCAGCGCACGGTCGTCGAGTGCAGCCTCGGCCGGCAACATGGCCGTCGCTTCATCGTTAGCCGGATACGGTTCTCCCGTAGTGCCGTCGCTGACTGCACGCACGTCACCCTCCGCATACACCACGGCCGGCTTGACCGTTGGCGTTTGCGGACTGAGCTGGCGTGGATAATCGTAATTGACGAATCCTTCCGCATGGTAAGGCAGATAGAGGGTGAACGTGCTGCCGATACCGACTTCGCTTTCGACGCGGATTTCGCCGCTGAGCAGACGTGCCAGTTCACGACTGATCGAGAGGCCGAGTCCAGTGCCGCCGTAGCGGCGCGCGGTGCTGCCGTCGGCTTGCTGGAATGCTTCAAAGATGAGTTGCAGTTTGTCGTCCGGAATGCCGACGCCGGTATCCCGGACCGAAAAGGCCAACACCTCATCGGCTTGCGACAGACTCGGATGATCGGGCGACCAGCCGGCCTTGGCCAAGCCGATACGCAGCGACACGCGGCCATGGGCCGTAAACTTGAAGGCATTTGATAGCAGGTTTTTCAGAATCTGCTGCAGGCGCGTGGTATCGGTGCGCACGGATGCCGGTAAGTCGCCGGCCAGTTCGACCGAGAAGTCGATCTGTTTTTGCTCGGCCATATGGCGGAAAGTGCGTTCGACATAGCTGCGCAGGATGTCGAAGCGGTATTCGCCGACTTCCAGCGTCACGGTGCCGGACTCGATCTTCGATAGATCGAGAATGTCGTTGATCAGAGTCAGCAGGTCGCTGCCGGAACCGTAAATGGTCTTGGCGAAGTCCACCTGCGTCGGCGATAGGTTGTGCTCCGGGTTGTCGCTCAACTGCTGCGCCAGAATCAGCAGGCTGTTGAGAGGTGTGCGCAGCTCATGCGACATGTTGGCGAGGAATTCCGATTTGTATTTGGACGATAGTGCCAGCTGTGCCGCCTTGTCTTCCAGCGCCAGCTTGGCTTGTTCCACTTCCCGGTTCTTGCGCTCGACTTCGATATTCTGGTCCGAGAGCAGGCGTGCCTTTTCCGCCAGTTCCAGGTTGGTCTGTTGCAGCTCCTGCGCCAGCGATTGCGATTGCGTCAGCAGGCTCTCGGTACGGCTATTGGCTTCGATGGTGCTGAGCACCACGCCGATGGTTTCCATCAACTGGTCGAGGAAGGAGAGATGGGTGTCGGTGAAATGCTCCAGAGAGGCAATCTCGATGACGGCCTTGATCTGCTGTTCGAACAGGATAGGAAGAACCGCGATGTTGGCCGGCGGCGCAGCCCCCAGTCCGGATGACACCTTGATGTAGTCGTGCGGTACGTTGGTCAGCAGGATGCGTTGCTTTTCGACGGCGCACTGGCCCACCAGGCCTTCGCCAGGCAGGAAGGCGGTCGGCAGCTTGCGGCTGGAGCGGCAGCCGTAGCTGGCGATCAGGCGCAGGTGCGCGCCGTCGTCCTGCGCATCCATCATGTAGAACACGCCATGGTGGGCGAACACCAGCGGCGCCAGTTCCGACAGGATGACCGTCGATACCGCTTGCAGGTCGCGCTGCCCTTGCAGCAGGCGGGTAAAGCGGGCCAGGTTGGTCTTCAGCCAGTCTTGCTGCGCATTCTTTTGCGTGGTTTCCTTCAGGTTGCGGATCATTTCGTTGATGTTGTCCTTCAGGTAGGACACTTCGCCACGGGCTTCCACCTGGATCGAACGCGACAGGTCGCCGCGCGCCACAGCGGTGGCTACTTCCGCGATTGCGCGCACCTGGTTGGTCAGGTTGGCAGCCAGCTGGTTGACGTTTTCAGTCAAGTCCTTCCAGGTGCCGGATGCGCCCGGCACGCTGGCCTGACCGCCGAGCTTGCCTTCCACGCCCACTTCGCGCGCCACGGTTGTGGCCTGATCCGCAAATACGGCCAAGGTGTCGATCATTTCGTTGATGGTGTTGGCCAGGGTCGCGATCTCGCCGCGTGCGGCCACCGACAGTTTCTTTTTCAGGTCGCCTTTCGCCACCGCGTTGACCACGCCGGCGATGCCGCGCACCTGCGCGGTCAGGTTGGCCGCCATGAAATTGACGTTATCGGTCAAATCCTTCCAAGTGCCGGCCGCGCCTTCGACCTGCGCCTGACCGCCCAGCTTGCCTTCGGTGCCGACTTCCCGCGCCACCCGCGTCACTTCCGAGGCAAAGGAGGAAAGCTGGTCCACCATCACGTTGATGGTGTTTTTCAGTTCAAGAATTTCACCTTTCACATCCACCGTGATCTTCTTCGACAGATCGCCGCGCGCCACCGCCGTGGTCACATCGGCGATGTTGCGCACTTGGCCGGTGAGATTGCCCGCCATCGAGTTCACGCTGTCGGTCAAATCCTTCCAGGTGCCGGCGACGCCAGGCACCGCGGCCTGGCCGCCGTGCCGGCCTTCGGTGCCGACCTCGCGCGCCACGCGGGTCACCTCCGAGGTGAACACGCCGAGCTGCTCGATCATCCGGTTGACGATGGTGGCCGAGCGGAGGAACTCGCCTTCGAGGGGCCGGCCGTCGACGTCGAG
>DATLIB010000251.1:0-8501 GCA_035539595.1 Noviherbaspirillum sp. | reverse complement strand
GCTCAAGGCCCGCCGCAAAGGCGCGCCGGTCACGATATTCCGGCTCGGCGAAGTCATGCCAAGCGCCGACAACGGTTGCCCCAACCGGCAGGCGCTGACCCACTTCCTGCTGTCCGCATTCTATCGACTCGGCGTCTGCCCGATGGCGGCGATGCGGTCCGACTACACGCCCGTGGATTATGTTGCGGCGCGCGTGGCCGCCGCCGTGTCGGACCGCGCCCTGTGGGGGCGCACGCTGCACGTATTCCACTCCGAGAGCGTGTGCTTCTCCGACGTGCTGGCGCGCATCGGCACCCATGTCACCCGGGTGTCCTGCACCGATTTTCTGGTGCGTCTGGACCAAGCCGTCCATGAGACCCGACAACGCGACCTGGTGACGCTGCGCGCGCTGCTGCCGCAGGGAGCGCGTGACGAAGTCATGCTGCAACAGGCGTTTTCCCGCCTGCTCACCGACAATCCGCGCCTGTTCCTCAAGGAGAACTGCCGCAAGCTGGAACGCCGTTGGGGCATGGCGGATGAATGGCTGAATGGCGCCATCAGCGCCTACCGCGACTATCTCGAAGACCATGCAGGGCAAAGTCCTCGCCTGGGAGCGGACGTATCACGCGAAGTCATCCGTCATTCTTTCATTTCCATGTAGGTTGGGTTGACGAAGGAAACCCAACATCGGCGGACGCAATGGCGTAGCCGGCCAAACGTTGGGGTTCGCTTCGCTCACCGCCAACCTACACATGAAAAACAAGGAACGACGGACTACCAGCCTTCGCCATGATCAGTAATAGAGCAATAGCGCAATAAAGCAAGCGTTCACGACGCATTCTGTTTCAAGAGAGGAGAAGCAATGCAATATCGAAAGATGGGACGTCTCGGTTGGGAAGTCAGCGAGATCGGCTATGGTATGTGGGGCATCGCCGGCGGTCCCGGCGGCTTCACCGGCGCCGACTACGACACCGCGCCGAAATGCCTTGAGCGGGCGCTGGAGCTGGGCTGCAATTTCTTCGACACCGCATGGGTGTATGGACGCGGCATCAGCGAGCAAATGCTGGGCAAGCTGCTGCGCCAGCATGCGGACCGCAGGATCTACGTGGCAACCAAGATACCGCCCAAAAACCGCGAATGGCCACCGCGCCCCGGCGATACGCTGGACGATGTCTTCCCTGCCGAGCATATCCGCGAATACACCTACAAGAGTCTCGACAATCTCGGCGTGTCCTGCATCGACCTGATGCAGTTCCATGTGTGGGAAGACCGTTGGGCATCGGACGAAGGCTGGCAGAAAGCGCTGGGCGATCTCAAGCGCGAAGGCGTGATCGGTGCGCTGGGCATCAGCGTCAATCGCTGGGAGCCGGCCAACTGCGTCAAGGCCCTCGATACCGGTTTGATCGATGCGATCCAGGTGATCTACAACATTTTCGACCAGGCTCCCGAGGATGAATTATTCGCCAGGGCGTTGAAGGAAAACATCGCCATCATCGCTCGCGTGCCCTTCGACGAAGGTTCGCTGACCGGCCTGCTGACGCAGGACTCGACATGGCCGGAAGGCGACTGGCGCAACACCTACTTTTGCAAGGAAAACCTGGTGCCGACCGTCGAACGGGTGGAACAGCTCAAGTCCATCGTCCCGCCAGGCATGACGCTGCCGGAGCTGGCACTGCGTTTCATTCTGCATCACCCGGCAGTCAGCACCGTGATTCCCGGCATGCGGCAACTGCGCAATGTCGAAGCCAACCTGCAAGTGAGCGACGGCAAGCCACTGGCGAAGGACCTGCTGGCAGAACTACGCAAGCATCGCTGGGACCGTGCGCCCACGGCTTGGTCGCAATGAGCATCGCAAGACCATCGAGAAAAAACGGGAGTAGGCCGAAATGAGCAAAGTGATTGCAATGTGGGCGCATCCGCGCGCGGTATCGACCGCGTTCCTGCGCATGATGATCGAACGTGGCGACATCACGGTGGTGCATGAGCCGCTGGTAACGCTGACCGACGAAGGCAAGGTGCCGGCGCCCGGCACGGACGGCGGCAGTGTGGAGATCACCTCCACCGGCGAACTGCTGGCGCAGTTCAAAAAGCTGGCGCACATCCGCCCGGTATTTTTCAAGGATACCGTCGAGTACCGCTACCAGTACCTGTTCGACCATCCGGAAGAAATTGCCGATATCGAGCACACCTTCATCGTGCGCGATCCGAAAAAAGCGATCAATTCGCACTACCACGTCAAGCCGACGGTTGCTTGTCACGAGATCGGCTATGAGCATCAGTACGACCTGTTCGAACTGGTACGCGCGATCAAGGGCAAGCCGCCGACCGTCGTGCATGCGGAAAGACTGCTGCGCGAACCGGAAACGGTGATCGGCAATTACTGCCGGGCGGTCGGTCTGCCCTTCCTCCCCGAGGCCTTGCAATGGCGCCCCGAAGATCGCACGGAATGGCAAAGAACGCGCAAGTGGCATCTCGACGCCATCGGCAGCTCGGGTTTTTCTGCCCCCGAAAAGCAATATGACATCACGGTGGATAACAACGACACATTGAAGTCGTACTACGACTATCACTATCCGTTCTACGAAAAACTCATTCAACACAGCATTTGAAAAAACCCGGGCGCTGCCCATACCGCAACACAGCAACGTTCCATTCGCAAACACAACAGGAGAACCACACATGGCAGCATCGTCCCCCCACTCCCTTTCCCCCGGTGAAGCCTTCGTACACGCATTCGCCAAAGACGGACGCAACGCGGAAGTGCACTTCGATTACACCATCACCGACGCCTTCAAGCCGACGCAAGACCGGCCACGCCTGACGGTACGCAACTTATTCAAGAAGCGTCCGGTAGAAGCCGACGTCACCCGATTCTGGCGCGAGACGCGCCCCGGCAAGGAGGAAGCACGCGAGGTGCACGAAGGCGAACTGCGCCAGGAAGCAACCTTCAAGTTCGGCATCGGCGAAGCACGCGTGCATCCCATTTCGGCCTGGGTGCAGATCCCGGAGGAACTGCTGGACGACCCGGAGGGTCTGGCGGTCTTTCTTGACTACCGTCTACTGGTACGCCTGGCTACTGCCGAGAATCAGGCACTGACCTTGGGCGAGCATGGCCTGCTGCATCATCCGGGCGTAACGCGCCTGCCCTACAAGGGCGACTACATGTCCGGCATCATGGCGGCCTGCAATGAGATCGAGCAGAACGGCGCCACCGCGCACGCGATGATCGTCAATCCGCACGACTACTATCACAACATGGTCGGCCGAGGCAGCCTGCTGGAAGACCTGGCACGCAACGGCACACTCATTACCCGCACCCGCATGGTCGACCGGGGATGCGCGCTGGTTGGCGATTTCGCTGTGGCCGCACGCCTGCTTGACAGCGGCAAGTCGGTGATCCGCATTGCCGAACCGCCGCCGGGAACCTTCGTCAAGCCGGGCCTTGCGGTCTGCGCAGAAATCTATGAAGGGCTGGCGGTGCATCTGCCGACGCATTTCTTCCATGCGGTGCCGGCGTAGGGCTGGTTAGCGTTTCTCGTGTACGTGAGAAACGCGCCGCTGCATCGTCTGGCCTTACAAGGTCAGACGTGGGACGGAGGGGGGTAGCGTGCTTGTACCGGCGACTGTGCTGACTTGAGCCACTCTACCCCCACCCTAGCCCTTCCCCTGCAAGGGGGAGGGAACATCGGCGGCGATGGGGAAAGACGCCGGCACCGGAATCTTCTGCACCATTTTTTGAACAATCTCAGACTGAAAGTAAACACAGCGATGAATCAAGCGCGCGCAAGCTGGGCCGACATCCTCGGCTTTTACAAGCAGTTCATGCCGCTGTTCGGCGGTCTGTTTTTTTGCCATCTGGGCATTGGCGCGTCGCTGTCGACACTGCCGTTTTATGTGCAGCAAACGCTGGGTCAAAACGATGTCGCGGTCGGCGTGGTGATTGCAGCCATCGCCTTGGCTGCGGTGGTCACCAGACCGGTCGCCGGACGCCTGGCCGACCGCTATGGCTACAAGCGACTAATGCTGTGCGGCGCGGCATTGTGCGTGCTGGCCGGCGCAGGATACTTCGCGCCGCTGCCTCTGGAAGGCTTGGTCGCGGTGCGCCTCCTGCACGGCATCGGCGAAGGCACGGTGTTTACCGCCGGCGCCACCTGGCTGATCACGCTGGCACCGGAAGCGCGGCGCGGCAAGATCGTCGGCCTGTACGGCATCAGCATGTGGACCGGCATCACGCTAGGCGCATTGATCGGCGCTGCGATCATGAACCTTGGCGGTTTTTCCGCCGTCTGGGCTTTCATCCTCGTTGTACCTGCCATCGGCTTCCTGCTGGTGGCGGTCAAGGAAAAGGCGGCACAGAGCGGCCAAGCCAGGAAACCCTCGCTGTTTCCGCCCACCGTACTGATTCCCGGCGTCGCGCTTGCGCTGGCCGCCGCCGGCTATGCGGCGTTGTCGGCCTTCGCCGCGCTCTATCTCTCGCACCAGGGCATCATGAACGGCATTGCTGCCTTCAACGCCTTCGGCTTCACCTATGTCGGCGTGCGGCTTTTCCTCGGCCACTGGCCGGACAAGCTGGGACCGGCCCGCGTGGCCTTCTGGTCGGCGCTGGTGGAAGCCTGCGGCTTGCTGCTGGTTGCACTCGCGCCAAACCTGATGATTGCCATCGCTGGCGGGCTGGTGATGGGCGCCGGCTTATCGCTGTTGTATCCCTCGCTGGCACTGATTGTCATCAACCATACCGAAAAGACGCAGCACGGCGCGGCACTCGGCACCTTCACCTCGTTCTGGGATCTGGGACTGGCGGTCGGCGGACCAGTCGGCGGCTGGATCGCCGGTGCGGCCAGTTATCCCGCCATCTTCTTTGCCATGATGGGATGCGCGATGCTATCGGCGCTGCTGGCAGCGGCGCAATCGGCGCAGAAAAAAATGGCAATGCACGCACAGTCCGGCATGTCGGTCCAGAACATGTCCGACCGGGCTTGAACGGCTACGCGCCCTCTTTTCATCAACAGGACTTGCAGGAATCGATTCCAACATGTACTGGAAAACACTCGCCCTCTGCTGCGCCCTCGTCCCTGCTCTATCGGCAGCACAGGAAGCGCCTCTCAAAAACTGGTTCAACGATCCCTTCATCCAGGTCAGGAACAACATACCGCAGTGTCCGTTGCCGCTCGGTCCGCTGCAGACCGAACAGGAAATGAAGGAGGAATCCCATTCCCGCGTCGAACGCGGCACGAGTTGCTGGCTGGCCGGCAAGTGCGCCGAACCGAACGCCTACCGCTACGACGCCCCCATCGCCAAGGCAGTCGAGGATCATTTCCGCAGCAGCGACGCGTTCCAGCAGTCGAGCCTGTGGATCACCGTGAAGCGCAGGTTTGTCTGGATCGAAGGCTGCGTCGATCCCGCCATCTCCGCCGCCGCTCTGGAAGCGGCGGTGAAGTCGATCCCGGACGTGGAGCGCGTATTGGTCAATATCATGCCGGGTACGGCCGGCAAGCCGCCTTACCTGGTCGCCAGGCAGACGGAACAATGAACAGGCTTCATCAATGAGCGCATTCGACGTATTTAACGGCGACGCCGACGGCATACTGGCATTGCACCAATGGCGGCTGGCCCATCCGCTCGACGCCACGCTGGTCACCGGCATCAAGCGCGAGATCGCCTTGCTGGCGCGCGTGCCCGCCGGACGCGCCAAGCGCGTAGCGGTATTCGACATCTCCCTCGATACCAACCGCGACGCCCTGCACCGCCTGCTTGATGCAAGAGCGGAAGTGCTCTACTTCGATCACCACTACGCCGGAGAAATTCCGCAGCATGCGGGATTGACCGCGCATATCGACACCTCCGCGCATACCTGCACCAGCCTGCTCGTGGACCGCGCGCTCGGCGGCATGTTCCGCCCCTGGGCGATTGCCGCCGCCTTCGGCGACAACGCCAACGAAACCGCAAACCAACTGGCGCAAGAGCATGGTCTGAATCTGGCGCAAACCGCCCTGCTGGAAAAGCTGGGCACCAGCATCAATTACAACGCCTACGGCGAGCAAATCACCGACCTGCATGTTCATCCGGCCGAGTTGTATGCCTCCCTGCATGCCTACACCGACCCGTTCGCCTTCATCGCGCAATGCCCGATGTTTTCGCATCTGAGCAAAGGCATGGCGACCGACTACAACACGGCGACATCGCTCCTCCCCTATGTCGCGTCGGAAGATGCCGCGCTGTACCTGATGCCCGATGCACCGTGGGCCAGGCGCATCGGTGGCATCTTCGCCAATAGCCTGGTCGATGCGCATCCAAACCGGGCGCATGCCATCGTCACGCCGGACTCCGGCAACAGCTACACGGTGAGCGTGCGCGCACCACAAGCTTTTCCGCAGGGGGCGGATGCTTTGTGCCGACAGTTCCCGAACGGCGGCGGACGGGCACGCGCAGCAGGCATCAACCGCCTTCCGGCGGCGGCATTGCAGGATTTTCAGCAACGCTTCATGGCGCATTTCGACGCTCGCACGCGCCAGCGCGATGCGGCACCTGCACACGCAGCATAGGACGACGGTTAACCGGCAACTCCCGGACCCGGCGCATGATCGGCCAACAACAGAAAGGACGACTCTGATGGAACACCTCGTTGCAGAAAACATCCATTGGCAAACCATGGATGTCGGCAGAGCGGCGCGCTCCGCGCTGAAAGCGCAGCAGCCGTGCGTAATCTGGCTGACCGGGCTATCGGGCGCGGGCAAATCCAGCATTGCCAATCAGGTCGAGAAAAAACTGTATGCGCGTGGCCGCCACACCTACCTGCTGGACGGCGACAACGTGCGCCACGGCTTGAACCGGGACCTCGGCTTTACCGACGCCGACCGCACCGAAAACATCCGCCGGGTCGCCGAAGTGTCGAAGCTGATGGTCGATGCCGGCTTGATCGTCATGGTGTCCTTCATTTCGCCCTTCCGTGCGGAACGGGAAATGGCGCGCAAACTCATGGGCGAAGGCGAATTCTTCGAAATCTTCATCGACACGCCACTGCAAGTCGCCGAGCAGCGCGACCCCAAGGGCTTATACAAAAAGGCAAGGCGCGGTGAACTGAAACACTTCACCGGCATTGACTCCCCCTACGAAGCGCCGGAGTACCCCGACCTGCGCATCGACACCACTACCTCCAGCATCGACCAAGCCGCGGAACACATCGTCGCGCTGCTGGCAACCTCCGGCATGCTGCCGTGAACGACTTCCTGGTCATTGGCGGCGGCATCGCGGGTGCATGCGCCGCCTACTTCCTCGCCGATCACGGCAGCGTCGTCCTGATCGAGATGGAAGACATGCCGGGTTATCACGCCACCGGCCGCTCCGCCGCGCTCTTTTCCGAGTATTACGGCAACCGCTGCGTCCGTGCGCTCACGGCAGCGAGCCGCTCGTTTTTCGATGCGCCGCCTGACGGTTTCGGCGACTACCCCTTACTGAGTCCGCGCGGCGTGGTGGCACTGGGACCGGTCGGAGAGGAAGCGCGTTTCGAAGCCGCCCTCGCGGATGGCCGGGAGACGGTTTCCGGCGTGGAGGAAATCGACATCGACAAGGTGCGGCGCTTCTGCCCCATCATCAAGGATGGTTGGTACAGCCGGGCCATGATCAAGCCGGGCGCGATGGATATCGACGTCCATGCGCTGCATCAGGGGTTTCTACGTGGCTTGAAGGCCAAAGGAGGCAGCGTCGTCACCGGCGCATCCGCACGCAGCCTGACGCGGCGCGACGGCATCTGGCATGTGCAAAGCGACGCCGCGAAATTTTCCGCATCGATTGTCATCAACGCCGCCGGCGCATGGGCCGACGACGTAGCCGCCCTGGCCGACGTGCCGCGCCTGAAGTTGATACCGAAACGCCGCACCGCCATCATCGTCGAACCGCCCGCCAGCCTCGCAGTCGCCACATGGCCCATGGTGGCCGATGTCACCGAACGCTTTTATTTCAAGCCGGAAGCCGGACAGATTCTGGTCTCCCCGGCGGATGCGACACCCGTACCACCCTGCGACGCGCAGCCGGACGAATTCGATGTAGCGACAGCAGCAGCACGCTTCGAGGAAGCCACCACGCTCGCCGTGCGCCGTATCAGCCACCGCTGGGCCGGACTGCGTACCTTTGCGCAGGACGACACGCCAGTGGTCGGAGAAGCGAGCAACACACCCGGCTTTTTCTGGCTTGCCGGCCTTGGCGGCTACGGCATACAAATCGCTCCGGCACTCGGTCGCATCGTCGCCGCGCTTGCCACTTCGGCGGAGTGGCCGGCAGACCTCGCGCAGCGCGGGCTGATGCCGGCGATGCTGTCACCGCAGAGATTTTTCTAAATCCAGCGTTTCCCCACTGCTGCTTCGGATTGACTTCGCTTGACGAGGTCTGCCGGGTCTTGGAGCCGCCCCTTTCAAGGTCATGAGAAGTTCAATACAGCCGATGCCGAATGAAGATTGATCTCCAATGTTCATTCATGTGATGTTGTCAAAAGCGATAACGAACGGTTCCCTCCTCCTGTAAGGGGG
>DATLIB010000250.1:0-3129 GCA_035539595.1 Noviherbaspirillum sp. | reverse complement strand
CGTTGGAATTGAACAACAGCGAGCGCGCTCCGCCGCCCCCGCCGCCGCCGGAACAGGCCAGCCGCCTGCTCGGCGCCTCGGCCGCGATGGACGGTCTGCGCGAGACCATCGGCAAGGTTGCGCGCAGCCAGGCACCGGTCTACATCCTGGGCGAATCCGGCGTGGGCAAGGAGCTGGTCGCCCGCACCATCCACGAACAGGGCGCCCGCGCGGCGGGTCCCTTCGTTCCGGTCAACTGCGGCGCCATCCCGGCCGAGCTGATGGAAAGCGAGTTCTTCGGCCACAAGAAAGGCAGCTTCACCGGCGCCCATGCCGACAAGACCGGCCTGTTCCAGGCCGCCAACGGCGGCACCCTGTTCCTGGACGAAGTCGCCGAGCTGCCGCTGCCCATGCAGGTCAAGCTGCTGCGCGCCATCCAGGAGAAGGCGGTACGCGCGGTCGGCGCTTCGCAGGAAGTCGCGGTCGATGTGCGCATTCTGTCCGCTACCCACAAGGACCTGGGCGACCTGGCCAATGACGGCCGTTTCCGCCACGACCTTTATTACCGCATCAATGTGATCGAACTGCGCGTGCCGCCCCTGCGCGAACGCACCGGCGATCTGCCGCAACTGACTTCGGCCATTCTGGCGCGCCTTGCCAACTCGCACGGCCGCAACGCTCCGCAGCCGACCGCCGCAGCCATCGGCGCCCTGGCGGCCTACAGCTTCCCGGGCAACGTGCGCGAACTGGAGAACATCCTGGAGCGCGCCATGGCCATGGCCGATGGCGACCAGATCGATGCCGCCGACCTGCACCTGCCGCAGGGCAATGGTCATGGTGGACGCGGCGCGCCTGTCGAAGTACCGGCGCTGGCCGACGAAGCGCCGCTGGCCGGCATCGATCCGGGGGCGGGCGCGCTGCCTTCTTATATAGAGCAGCTGGAGCGAGCGGCGATCCAGAAGGCCCTGGAAGACAATCGCTGGAACAAGACCAAGGCTGCGGCGCAGCTGGGCATCACGTTTCGGGCGCTGCGCTACAAATTGAAAAAACTGGGGATGGAATAAGACGGGCGGATCGCATCGGAGAATGTGACCGTCGTCGAAAATGGCCTGTTACCGGCCAGCAAAACCGACCTTCAAGGTCACTAACTGACGCAGAAAGTCACTTCGTCAGGGTATTTGAAGCTTGTTCCGGGGGAGAACGGAACCGGCGGCTCTTTTTGGATGTGCCAGCGGTCAGAACCTTCGATTGGCACGTTTCCTGCGACATTCCCCGAGCACGTGGCACGTTTCACCACGGCGCCCACGGTCCATACCAAACTTATGGGACACGGGGCTTGTGTCCCATATCAATCAAGCCAAACCTTACCAAGGGGATTTATCCATGAAGAAGAACATGCAGGGCTTCACCCTCATCGAATTGATGATCGTTGTCGCCATCATCGCCATCCTGGCGGCCATCGCTCTGCCGGCTTACCAGGACTTCCTGAAGCGTTCGAAGGTTTCTGAAGCGATTGTCGCTGCCGGTGCTTGCAAGACCTCGATCGCTGATTACGTGGCCTCCCAAAACGCTGTGCCCGCAACTCTGGCCGATTCCGGTTGCAGCAACGAGGCCAGTCAGTACGTGACCTCGCTCGGTGTCGCTGCCGGTGTAATCACGGTTGCGGTCAATGCGGGTACCACCGGCATTACTGGCGGCGGCAATATCGTCCTGACTCCGACCACCGCTGCCGAAATCGCTACCGGTCGTGTGGGCACCTGGACCTGCACCACCACTCTGCCTGAAAAGTACGTGCCGGCTACCTGCCGCTGATACGAACTCGCAACAGCAATACCGGAAACCCCGCTTCGGCGGGGTTTCTTTTTTAGGCATTGTTGCTGTGTGTTATCTAGCCAGGGATCGAGCCGCCAAGGGCGGATTGGAGCACGGACGCAACGCGCCAGGGCGTCATCTTTATAGAGCCGATAATCGTCCCCGCGAACTTCCGCTGAACTAGCAGCCACAACCACTCGGATTTACATCATGGACATCCGCGCCAGTGGCCTCAACACTGCGAGACGCGACACGCACTCAGGCCACTTTCTGCCTCTGGTCGGCAGCACTGATCATCGCCGCGGATGATCCTTGGGTGTACGTTAAAATCCAAGCTGGCCCAGTTCTTGCAACACTCTTCCGGGCACATGCCTAACCTAGGAAATGCTCAATGAATGCCGTCGCCGCCACTAACGTCAACCTAGTCGGAATCACCGGCATCGCTCGCCGTCTGGTAATGGACGGGGCAATGGACGAAACCAACGCGCGTGCAGCCATGGCCAACGCCGCCGAGTCCAAATTGCCACTGGCTCAATGGATAACGGAAAAGAAGCTGGTAAGCGCGCCTCAGATGGCGGCAGCTAACGCCATAGAGTTCGGCATGCCTTTACTGGACGTGTCGGCCTTTGACCCAGCCCACAATGCGCTCAAGCTGGTCAGCGACGAGCTGGTACAGAAGCATCAAGTCCTGCCCTTGTTCAAGCGCGGTAATCGTCTGTTCGTCGGCGTATCCGATCCGACCCGCACCCATTCGCTAGACGAGATCAAGTTCCACACCAACCTGGTGGTGGAACCCATCCTGGTGGACGAAGATTCGCTCCGCCGCGCCCTGGAACAATGGTCCAACCTGACCGACAACCTGAGCAACGCGTTCGGCAGCGATGACGACGGCCTGGA
Source organism: Noviherbaspirillum sp. (assembly GCA_035539595.1). Lineage (GTDB taxonomy): Bacteria > Pseudomonadota > Gammaproteobacteria > Burkholderiales > Burkholderiaceae_D > Noviherbaspirillum. The sequence continues at coordinate 441 of DATLIB010000250.1, read as the reverse complement.
ATCGCTGGATATCACCAGCGGCGACGACGACAACTCCTCCTCGGACGCTGCAACAGGCAGCAAGGAAGACGACACCCCGGTCGTCAAGTTCGTCAACAAGATGCTGGTGGATGCCATCAAACGCGGCGCTTCGGACATCCATTTCGAACCCTATGAGGCCGACTACCGCGTGCGCCAGCGCATTGACGGCATCCTCAAGCAAGTGGCTAAGGCCCCGGTCAAGTTGAACATGCGCATTACCGCGCGCCTGAAGGTCATGGCGCAGTTGGACATCGCTGAAAAGCGCGTGCCACAGGACGGCCGCATGAAGTTGAACCTGAGCAAGACCAAGCAGGTCGACTTCCGCGTGAGCACCCTGCCGACCTTGTTCGGCGAGAAAGTCGTCTTGCGTATCCTGGACGGCAGCGCCGCCAAGCTGGGCATCGAGAAACTGGGCTACGA
>DATLIB010000249.1:0-9915 GCA_035539595.1 Noviherbaspirillum sp. | reverse complement strand
CGCGATATCGATGCGGTTGTACAGCACATACTGGTTCTCCGGCCTGCGCGGCACCAGCATCAAGCGTTCCAGCGGCAAGCCCAGGCTGGCCAGGCGTTCCTCCACCTGTTGCCGGAAGGCGGCATGATCGATGCCATGGATTTCCAGTATCAGGCGCGCGGTAGGCAACTGTTGCAGCAATTTCGCCCACAGCGCCAGCACCGGATCGGTCAGCTTGGAAAAGTTATTGAAGCAGCCGAAAGTCACATACCCATTGTCCTGTGACGGCGGATGATCGATCGGCTCCGGGCTATTGTCATGCGCGCGATAACAGCAAAAGATTTCCGGCAGGCGCCACAACTGTTCGGTATTCAAGGCTTCCGTCATGCCGGGCGGTTCCGCATGGACATCGGTAATGCGGTAATCGATGGCCGACAAACCGGTGGTGGCGGGATAGCCCAGATAAGTCGCCTGCACCGGAGCCGGCCTGCGGGCGAAGCTCAGCAAGCGATTGCCGCCGGTATGTCCAGCCAGATCGATCAGGATATCGATGCCATCGGCGCGGATGCGCTCGGCCAATTGATGGTCCGACAAATGCTTGCACGGCACCCAGCGGTCGGCCAATGCCTTGAGGCGGTGGGTCACTTCATCGTAATGGGCATGGCTGTAATAGCAGGTGACTTCGACCTGTGCCTTGTCGTGACAAGCCAGGACCGGCTCGATGAAATACGCCACCGCATGCTTGTGGAAATCGGGCGAGACATAGCCGATCTTCAGGCGCCTGCCGGGCTCGCGGGAATTGGCATGACCAGTCCAGTGCGTCTGCAGCGGGATTTCGAACTGGTCGGCGAACTGGACGTGCGCGGCGTGTACCTGTTCCGGCGTATAGGCGTTGGAGTACTGCATGGCAAACAGCAAATTGCTCTGCGCCACGGCAAAATCGGGATTGTGCTTCAGGGCTTCCAAATAGCAGGCAATGGCCTCGTCCGGTCTGCCGTGATCATGAAAAATGATCCCCACGTTGCTGTACGCATCGGCGAAATCGGGTTTCAGCGTCAGAGCCTGCTGGAAGCAGGCAAGGGCTTCTTCCGATTTGCGCCGCCGCTGCAGTTCCACGCCCAGATTATTGTGCGCTTGCGCCATGCCGGGAGCCACCGTGATGGCGGTCCGGTAACACTCCATGGCCGCATCCGTATTGTCCTGATCGGCGAAGGCGAGGCCAAGACTGTTGTAGGCTTCGCCGGAAGTCGGCTGGCGTTCGAGTGCGTTCATGTAACAGGCAATCGCTTCGTCCAGCTTGCGTTGCTGCCGGAGGACGTTCCCTAGGTTGATGTGCATGGCGGCGTCATGCGGCTTGAGTGCCAGCGCCTGCCGGTAGCAAGCCATGGCTTCATCGAGCCGCTCCTGCTTCTTCAGCACATTCCCCAGATTGTTGTGCGCTTCGGCAAAATCGGGCTTGAGCGAAAGCGCCTGTTGATGACATTGCAGCGCGTCGTCCAGGTTGCCGCTTTCTTCGAGCAGGTTGCCCAGGTTGGTATAGGCCTCGACCGACTCCGGTTTGAGTTCAATGGCTTTCAGATAGCAGGCGAGGGCCTCTTCCAGCCTGTTCTGCTGTTTCAATGCGTTGCCCAGATTGATCTGCGCATCGGCGAAATCCGGCCGCAGTGCCAGTGCCCGTTGGTGGCTTGCCACCGCTTCGTCCAGCTTGCCTTGTTCCTTGAGCGCGGCGCCCAGGTTGTTATGCGTTTCGGGGGAATTCGGATCGCGCTGCAGCGCGGCTTGATAGCTGGCGATGGCGCCGTCCAGGTCGCCTTGCGCCGCCAGCGCATTACCCAGATTGGTATGCGCTTGCGCCACATCGGGCATGAGCGCCAGCGCACGCCGGTAGCAGGCGATGGCCTGGTCCGGACTGCCCATGTCCTTGAAGGCGGTGCCGAGATTATTGTGAGCAGCGGCAAAATCGGGCTGCAGTGCCAGCGCTTGTTGATAGCAGGCGATGGCTTCGTCCAGCTGGCCTTGTTCCTTGAGTGCGACGCCGAGATTGTTATGGGCATCGACAAAATCGGGCTGCAGCACCAGCGCTTTCCGGTAGCACGCCACGGCCTCGTCCAGCATGCCGCGTTCCTTGCACAGCACGCCGAGGTTGCTATGCGCGGCGGCATGGTTCGGGTCGAGCGCGATGGCCTTCCTGTAGCTGGCTTCGGCTTCGTCCAGCTTGCCTTGCGACCTGAAGGCATTGCCCAGGTTGGTATGGACAAGGGCATTCTCCGGCGTGCGCGCAAGCAGCGCCTGGTAAGCGCTGACGACGTCGTCGAGCCGGTTGAGCGCCCGATAGACCGGGTCGATCGAGAAGTAATAGGCCGCCTTGGAAGGCTTGGCGCGTATGGCCTTGGTGATGAATTCCAGTGCCTCTTCGTTCTTGTGCAACTGATGCGCGACGACCCCGCGCAAGTGCAGGGCATCGGGGTCGTAAGGCAGCTTTTGATAAAGCGCATCCGCTTGTTGCAGCCGGCCGGCACGATGATGCTGCAGTGCTTCTTCCAGACCGGCGGGGGGATGGTTGCGTTGATATTTCATGCAGTGTCTTTCGATTCCTGGCGCATGTCGCGCTGTCATGTTGCGCTGATAACGCGGTTTTTTCCAGCCCGCTTGGCTTTGTACAGTGCTTCGTCGGCCCGTTTGATCAGGTCCGCCGGCGATTCACCCGGCATGCGCAGCGCCACGCCGGAGCTGAAGGTAATCAGCAGGCGTTCATTGTTATGCATGAAGATGCGTTTGGTCAGTTCCCGCTGCACACGCGTCACCGTCTGCATCGCCTCATCCAGCGGCGTGTCGGGCAGGACGATGACGAATTCTTCGCCGCCGAAGCGTCCGATAACATCCATCGCACGCAGCGTGTCCTTCACCACGCTGACAAGATGCACCAGCGCCTGGTCGCCGGTGTGATGTCCATACGTGTCGTTAAGCCGCTTGAAATTGTCCAGGTCGAGCAGGGCTGCGCACAAGGGCGACTTGCGGCGTTCGGAGCGGGCGATTTCCCGTTCCAGGAAGTCGTCCAGGCCACGCCGGTTCAAGCTGCCGGTCAACTGGTCTTCGCGCGCCAGTTCACTCATCTGCGCCAGTTCGGATTCAAGCGCATGGATGCGTGTTTCGGCGGCCTGCACCTCATGGCGTGCAGCGATGATGTCGTCTTGCGAACGCAGCGTCTCGATTTGCGCCATCCGTGTGTCGCGCGAGAGGTCGTCGAGAACCTTGTTCAGATTGACGGCATCCGTCGCCTGGCTGATCTGTTGCGAATAGTTGTCGATCTTCTTGCGATAGTCGCTGGTGTTTGCGGCAACCGTGCCGAGACGATCGATGACGGTGATCATCATGTCCTTGACCCGGGTTTTCGCCTCGGCCAGGCTGTGCTTGAGCATGCTTTGCTTGTAGATGACTTCTTTCAGGCTGCGGCTCGCGTCCATCAGGACGACGTAGTCGATGTGGCCGGACAGCGTTTCCTGCACATTGGCGACCTGGCCACGCAACCAGGAATCGTCTTCCAGCAGTTCCCCGATATTTTCCAGCAGCAGTTGAAACAGGCGCAACAGCAGTTCGCGCTCTTCTGCCATGTCGCCGCTTTTCATTTACACCCTGAAGCAGAACAGCTTGAGCCGCCCTTCAATCTCGGTGAGCGCCTGCTTGCTGCGCGCACTGTGGATGGCGGAGGCCAGTTCTTCTGCCTCCTTGGTCAGTGCCGGCGCGCCTTGCAGCAGTGCGGTGACGGCCAGCGAGAGCGTGCGGACCAGCATTTCGCGCAGCATGCGTGTCAGTTGTCCGTCCTGCGGCGGCGTGGCGGCGTCGAGCAGCTGTTGCGGCGCTTCGACGTCATCGACCAGGGAAATTGCTTCTGTCCTGGCGGGCGCTTGGACGGGCTCGTCGACCAGCGGGATGGACGGCTTTTTTTCCGGCGCTGGTGCAATATCGTCCACCAGCGCGTCCACCAGCGGCATCGATCCGGTCTTGGTTGCCGCTGGCTCCGCCGCTTTGGCTGGTGACGCGGCACGTTCGGCGACGACCGGTGGCAGCAGGTGTTTTGTTGTCAGATGGTGAAGCAGCCGGCCATAGGTTTCCCAATCGCGCTCCTTCAATGAATCGGAAAAACGATGGGAGAGGGTGGCGACCTCGCCCGAACCGCGACTCAGGTTGGCGGCAAGATCGGCCAGTATTTTTTCCGCGGGGGACAGCTTATGCGTGCCGGTGATTTCGTCGTAGATGTCGCGGTAGGCGTCCGGCGTCGGTGCGATGCGTCGTGCGGCAAGGCGACGAAAAGCTTCGCGCGCGATATCGGCGGGACTTTGCTGTTCCGGTCTTGTCGGCTTGTCTTGCATGGAGGTGGTGGCACCTTGTCACGGTATCTGGCTCAGTGCATGCCATCATAATCCGGCAGTATTGCCTGCAACGAACGGATTAACAGCCGAAAGGGTCGCCACTTCAAGGCTTAGGGCGGACATTCAATCCGCTCTTGGAGAGCCTTGCCAACCTTACTCCACCAAGTGGTTCTTGATGGCGTAATGCGTCAACTCCGCGTTGTGGCGCAATTTCATTTTTTGCAACAGACGGGAGCGGTACATGCTGATCGTTTTCACCGACAGCGTCAGTTCGGTGGCGATGTCGCTGACGGTTTTGCCCGAGGCAATCATGATGAGCGTCTGGTACTCCCGGTCGGACAGGGTTTCATGCAGGGCGATTTCGCGGTCTTCGCCGATCTGGTTGGCGAGTTCCTGCGCCAGGGCCGGGGTGATGTACTTGCGCCCGGACGCGACTTGGCGGATGGCCTCGACCAGTTCCGCCGGCGCGCTCTGCTTGTTCAGGTAGCCGTAGGCGCCCGCCTTGAGCGAACGGATTGCATATTGATCTTCGCGGTGCATCGAGAGCATCAGTACGGCCAGCTTGGGCGCCTCTTTTCTGATCTGTTTCAGCACCTCGACGCCGCTGCGATCCGGCATCGAGATATCCAGCAACAGCACGTCGGCATCGGCCTGACGCGCCAGCTTGATGGCGTCGGTGCCGTTTTCCGCATGGCCGACCACCGCCATGTCCCGGCTGTCGGCGAGAATCTGTTTCAAGCCTTCGCGCACGATGGCGTGGTCGTCGGCGATCAGGATTTTGATGGTTTCTGGTGCTGTCATAAGTTGCTGCTTTCAATGGATAGCGGAATCTGGACTGTCACTTCGGTTCCTCCCTGCGCGCCGCCAGCTACCGATAGCTGGCCGCCAAGCATGTTGGCCCGTTCCATCATGCCGCGAATGCCGAACGACTTTGGCTTCGAACGGTCCGTTGCGGTAATGCCGATACCGTCGTCGGCAACGTCCAGGCGGACGCTGCCGCCGGTATGCCGCAGCCGGACGGCGATGCGGCTGGCCTTGGCGTGTTTGCCGATATTGGTGAGCGCTTCCTGGAAGATGCGGAATAGGGCGATGGACTGGTCGGGGTGTAGGTCGATGTCGCTGTCGCTCGCTGAAAATGCGCACGATATGCCAAGCTGCTTTTCGAATTCCTTCACTTGCCAATCGATGGCGGCGACGATGCCGAAGTCCAGGATGCCCGGTCGAAGATCGATCGAAATGCGGTGAATCGATTCAATGGTGCGGTCCACCAGCGCATCCAGATAGGCTGCTTTTTCCGTCAGCCCTGCGTCGCCGGCGGGCAGCCTTTTTTGCATCAGCGCCAGCGCCATCTTGATGGCGGTCAGGTTGCCGCCCAGGTCGTCATGGATTTCGCGTGCGATGCGGGTGCGCTCCTGTTCTTTCACCGTTTCCACATGCGCCGACAGTTCCGCCAGTTGCGCGCGCGAGCGCTTGAGTTCCGCCTTCTCCAGCTTGCTCTGGGTGATGTTGGTCATGATGCCTTCCCACAGCACACCTTCATCGGGTAGGGCGCGCGGCGTGGCGCGCAGGTTAATCCATTTGATGTCTTCCCATTCCGCGATCCAGAACCGGCCTTCCCAGTTCCATGCCTTCATGCCGGTGGCCGACTCGGCCATGGTGGCGAGATAGGAGGGCCGATCATCCGGCAGGATCAGGTTCAGGAACAGGGCAGAGTCATGACGCAGTTGTTCGGCGTCGATGCCTAGCAGCGCATGGCAGCCATGGCTGAGATAGGGGAAGGACACGTCGCCGTCGGGCGCTTGCTGAAACTGGTACACCAGTCCCGGCGTGTGCGACACGATGGCGCGGAAACGTGCTTCGCTCAGGCGCAGCGCTTCGGCCGACGCATTGCGGTCACTGATGTCGTTGCCAATCGCGATGAATGCGGGGGCCTGATCGGAGCTGCAGTAGAACAGGCGGAATTCGACCGGATAGGTGGATTTGTCCTTGCGCGTGTGAACGGTATTCAGTACTGCCTGGCGGGCACGGCCGTCGCGCAGCGGTGCCAGGAGAGATTCCAGCGATACGCGCGACAGCTCCGGACTGAGGTCGAGCGGCGTCATGCTGTCCAGTTCGTCCGCCGTGTATTGCAGGTTCAGGCGGGCGGCATGGTTGGTTTGCAGGAAGCGCAAACTATCGCTGTCCATGACGTAAATCTCGCTGAACGAACCCTGCATGACGATGGGCAACCAGTCCGCTGACAGCATCTCGAATTTTCTTTCTTGCTTATCCACGTTTGGGTGAGTCCGTTCCGGCACAGTAGTCCCCTAGGCGCGCGAGGTGCAGGATCTCTCCTTGATCCTGCCGTATCAGGGAAGGCTTGCGTCGGAATATTGCTCTATGGAAATTCTAATGTCGCCGACTTTATCATAAGTACTTTCACTGTAGGAAAGGCCAGTCGAAAATTACGGCTTTAGGGGGGGCGATTGTTGGCGTTGAGGCAACACGGTAGGGAAAATGACAAGACAGGAAAATCTGTTTCCAGAGAGGCAAGAAAATCCACGATGGCAGGAAGTCGTACACGTTGTCTCGTGCATCTTGCCGCCACTCGCCATAGGGAGGACGGCTGGCTGCAAAGGTCGCTGCCAGCCTTGCGTTACAGGAAGAAAAACAGCGCCGCCACCGCTGTCGGCAAAATTGCCCCGGCCAGCAAACCGCCCAAGCTGATCGATTCATCATTAAAGCCATTGCGGAGCAGCGCCACGCCGGCAGGATTGGGCGCGTTGGCGATGACGGTGAGACCGCCTCCTGCCACGGCGCCTGCAACCAGCATGTACTTTGCCTGATCCGACATGCCTTCGATGAGGGAACCCAGATAAGTCAGCGCGGCATTGTCGGTGATCGCGGTCAGGCCGAGTGCGCCGAAGAACAGGGCAGTCGGCTCCAGCGACGACACTATCGGCTGCAGCCACCATTGCTGCATGCCGCCCAATACCACCAGGCCGGCTAGAAAAAATCCGACCAGCAGGCCTTCCTTGAGAATCAGCGGACTTTGGTAATGCGCGTAGGCTTGGGTAAAGCCGAGAAAGAACAGGAAGATCCCCATGAAGACGACCGGGTGGTGGGCAAAGACGACGACGGCGGCCAAAAACAGGAGATGGATGACGCTGACCAGCAGCGGCACTTCACGCGTGGTCTCTTTGGAGGCGTCCTGCACTTCATCGCGGACATGCATCCGCAGCAGGAAGGTAATGACGGTGGCATTCAGCAGGACTGCGAGAGCGGCCTTCCAGCCAAAATGGCTTGCCATGAAAAGGCTGTCCCACTGCCAGGTGGCGGCGACCATCAGCACCGGCGGGGCGGCGAAAGAGGTCAAGGTGCCGCCGATCGATACGTTCACAAACAGCACGCCAAGCGCACCGTATTTCAGCCATTCAGGGATGCCTTGGCAGAACACCAGCGGCGCCAGCATTAATGCCGCCAAGGTCATGGCGGCCGGCTCGGTAATCAGGGACCCGATCAGCGGCACCAAGGCAAAACAAAGCCAGACGCGCGCAACGATCGTCTTGACCGGTATCAGTTTTGCCAGTGCGCTGACGAGTCCCTTGACTGCTTCCAGGACCGGCCGCGACGCGGCGACCACCATGATGACGAATACAAATAAGGGTTCCGTGTAGTGACGCGATTCCACGTACTCCAGCGCTTGCGTTCCTCCTGATACGAGGGCCATGACGGCAATCAGTACGAAAGCCCAGAACCCGAACACCACTTCGATTTCGCCGAGAAGATGGAACAGCCCGGCGTGGTTGGGATGGCGATCGGCAAGACGCTCGAATGATTTGGTGGCGAAGGTGTGGGTTAGCGCAAGCGCAAAAATGACGGCGGCAATGAGGTTGATGTTGTCCATTGATACGAAGTGGGTGGGGAGGTGAGGGGAAGCCGATATTATGACCCCATCCTCCGCTGTGCGTAATTTTTACGCACATATCCGTGGTGGCCCGCTGCACAGTAGGACCGGCCATCAACTGGTTGTGAGTCAGAACAGGCTGTCAGGACGCCGTCAGGCATGCGCGTGCCGGCGTCTTCTTGGCAAATGCAGCTTGAAACGCGCCACTCTGTCCCAGGCACCGTAATGCGCCGTGACCTCGCCTAGCGGGAACGACAGCCAGATCAAGGCAATGCCCAGGAATACGGAGGCTACGGCCGCGATGCCGGAATAGCCGCCGATCACCCATGGCGCCACGGCAAGCCATGCGCCAAAGCCGATATTGACGAAGCGTAGCGGGCGCGCCACCTCGCCCCAGGCCATGATCGCGAAGGTCACCACCAGCGAGCCGACGATATGGTCGTTGTCGGCCCCTGTTCCCGAGGCGTCGAACAGCAGGCGGGAACACATCAGGACGACGCCGATCACGGTGCTGGCAAGCAGTGTCCAGGGCAGGTTGACACCATTGAGCAGCATTTCACGTACCACTGCGCCCGCTGGCGCCTCGAAGTTGTCCGAATAGTCGGCGCTGCCGCCCGTCATGGTGTCGCCATGCAGCAGCAGGAACCAGAGCGGGCGGCCTTGCTGGCGGCGTTTTTTCAGGAATTGCAGCGTCGCCAGGATCTCGTCGAACGAGTAAGGAATCTGCAGCAGCATGGCTAGCGCGCCAATCAGGCACAGCGTGCACCAGGTGCCGAGCATGACCGGCTGGATGATGATGAAGAACACGCTGACGGCGCCCAAGGGCACGATCAAAATGCCGAACAGCAGCACCAGCCAAGGCATGGTGCGCCAGCGGCGCTTGTCGCCGATGACCCCGGTGATGATTTCCAGCACATAGACGCTGGCGCCGAGGCCGGCGTCGGCCACTGGCCAGGCTTCGGAGACCGAGGAGGTGATGATGTGCTCGGTGCCGTCGCCAAAGAACGGGTCCCAGGCGGCATCGATATGGCCGAGTTGATAAGCGGCCAGATAACGGGAAAGGAACAAGCCGACGAAGGCGAGGATGATGATCGGCAAGCGGTTGGTCCAGCCCGATGGCGTGTAATCCCAACCCGGCGGCGCATCCGGGCCGGCTACTCGCGCCAGCGGATTGATGCCGGGGGCCGCCGGTATCGCTACCGCGAACACGATCGCCAGCGCGCCGACCAAGGTTTCGTTGGCGTAGGCTGCGGCGCTCGGCGTCCAGAACAGCAACGGCGCGAACAGCAGCCATAGCCCCAGCGTAGCCGTGCCCCAGCGTGCCCAGCCGGCATCGCGCGAGAGCGATAACAGTCCGAACAGGACAAGTAGCGCGCCGGTAATCAGCTCGTTCATCGTCATCCAGGTGGCGGAGTACACCAGTCCGCGCTGGGTCGGGGTGATCAAGGTCTCCGGTTGCATCCACTGCTGCGCCAGCCCGAACACGAATGGGCTGCTGAACAGCCATAGTCCGAGGGCAATATTGGCGAAATGACACCATAGCGTCTGCTGGTGTTCGAAGCGATCCAGTGCATGGTAGTCGGCGATCAGGGCCGGGCTGGGTGCTTCTTCGTCCCGCGTTTCTTCCAGCCACACGGGCAAGGGGATTTTGTTGCGCTTGTACCAGCGCGCCGGGTCTTG
>DATLIB010000248.1:0-9462 GCA_035539595.1 Noviherbaspirillum sp. | reverse complement strand
TGTGGGCAGCACGTTTCTTCAAGACCCGTTCGCTCGCTACCGATGCCGTGGACGCCGGCAAGGTACGTCTAAACGGCGACCGTATCAAACCCGCTCGTGGCGTCAAGCCAGGCGATACCTTGCAGATCGATAACGGCGCCACGGAATGGGAAGTCGTGGTCCGCGCACTGGCTGATAAGCGGGGTTCCGCCACCGTTGCGCAGACGCTGTACACGGAAACCGAAGAAAGCGTGGCACAGCGGCAAAAAACGGCCGAGCAGCGCAAATTTTTTCACGAGCCGAGCGCACTGCTCAAAGGACGCCCAACCAAGCGCGACAGGCGGCAACTCGATAAATCGCATTCTTGACCATGTGCGATTCATGCCGGATCGCCTCATGGGAGGGCGCAATCTATTGCTGTTCTTGCAAACAGGCTAAATAGAATCGTCTCTCCAAATTCACATTTGACATTTACACGACTGTAGATAATAGTACGAGCGTTCGCTTTAGTTTTCGCCGTGCTGATTTTTGATTTTTTGACAAGGCACTACCGTGGCTATCAACATGACTGACCCGACAACCAAATTTATGCGCAAGGGTGAGATGACCCGCGCCGCGATTCTTGATGTCGCGCTCGATTTGGCCAGCCGCGATGGACTGGAAGGACTGACCATCGGCTTGCTCGCCGACAGGATGAACATGAGCAAGTCAGGCGTATTCGCGCATTTCGGCTCGCGTGAAGATTTGCAAATTGAAGTGGTTAAGTTGTATCACCACTACTTTGAGCAGGAAGTGTTCTACCCGAGCATGAAAGAGCCGCGCGGCTTGCCTCGCTTGCAGGCAATGTTTGCTCGCTGGATCAGGCGTGTATCGGTGGAGATCGCTTCCGGTTGTATCTATATCAGTGGCGCGGTGGAATACGATGACCGTCCCGGCGCCATTCGAGAAGAGCTGGCAGGCATGGTACGGGCATGGAAGAATGCCCTGCATCGTTGCGTGGTGCAAAGCGTCGATATGGGACATCTCGGCGTTGGCACCGACCCTGATCAATTGGTCTTTGAAATATACGGATTAATCTTGGCCTTGCACCACGATGCACGATTCTTGAAATTGCCGGGCAGCGTGGAACGCGCTGAGGTTGGCTTCGAACGCTTGATCAATACGTATCAAAACCGACAGCAGGTAGCAATATCCAGACCCCTTGCAAAACAGAATTTGAAATCCACCGTCAGAAAGACAGCTTAATTTAGCCGCCAGGAGAAAATCATGGGTCAATACGTCGCTCCATTGCGTGATATGCAGTTCGTCCTGCATGAACTGCTGAAAGTGGAAGATGAATTCAAGCAACTGCCGAAGCACGCAGAGATCGACAAGGACATCATCAATCAGGTGCTGGAAGAGGGTGGCAAGTTTACTTCGCAAGTACTGTTTCCGTTAAACCATACGGGGGACCGTGAAGGTTGCCGACTGGACAAGGAAACCCACGTCGTGCATACGCCGAAGGGCTTCAAGGAGGCGTATCGGCAGTATGTCGATGCCGGCTGGCCCTCCCTGTCATGTGACCCGGAATTCGGCGGCCAAGGCTTGCCGCTGGTATTGAACAATTCGATTTACGAAATGCTCAATTCGTCGAACCAGGCCTGGACCATGTATCCCGGTTTGTCGCATGGCGCTTACGAATGTCTGCATGCGCACGGCACGCCGGAGCAGAAAGCGGTGTATCTGCCGAAATTGGTTTCCGGCGAATGGACCGGCACCATGTGCCTGACCGAACCGCATTGCGGTACCGACCTCGGCATGCTGCGCTCGAAAGCCGAGCCACAGGTGGACGGCTCCTACAAAATCAGCGGCGGCAAGATTTTCATCTCCGCTGGCGAGCATGAAATGGCGGCCAATATCCTTCACCTGGTGTTGGCGAGGCTGCCGGATGCACCGAGCGGCACCAAGGGAATTTCGCTGTTTCTGGTACCCAAGTACCTGCCGGATGCGAACGGCGCTCCGGGTCAGCGTAACAACATCTTCTGCGGCGCCATCGAAGAAAAAATGGGCATCCACGGCAATTCCACCTGCCAGATGAACATGGATGGTGCCACGGGCTGGTTGATCGGCGAGCCGAACAAGGGACTGAACGCAATGTTCGTGATGATGAATGCGGCGCGTCTCGGCGTCGGCATGCAGTCGCTCGGCCTGACCGAAGTTGCGTACCAGAACGCCGTGACGTATGCCAAAGATCGCCTGCAGATGCGCAGCCTGAGCGGCCCCAAGGCACCCGAGAAACCGGCCGATCCGATCATCGTGCACCCGGATGTGCGCCGCATGTTGCTGACCGCCCGTGCGTATGCTGAAGGCGGTCGCGCCTTCAGCTCCTATGTCGCATTGCAGATTGACCGGGAACTGAGTCACCCGGATGAAGAAGTGCGCAAGGAAGCGGCCGACGAAGTCGCTTTGCTGACACCGATCATCAAGGCCTTCCTCACCGACAACGGTTGGATTTCCACTCCCGAAGCGATGCAGGTCTATGGCGGCCATGGCTATATTGCCGAATGGGGCATGGAACAGTACGTGCGCGACGCCCGTATCAACATGATTTACGAGGGGACCAATACCATTCAGTCGCTCGATTTGCTGGGGCGCAAGATACTGATGGACAACGGCGCCAAACTGCGCAAATTCGGCGAGAAGGTCAAGAGCTTCGTCGACGAGCACGGCACCGATGAAGCGATGTCAGAATTCATCACGCCGCTGGGCGATTTGGGCGAGAAGGTGAGTAAGCTGACCATGGAAATCGCCATGAAAGCCTTCCAGAACCAGGAAGAGGTTGGCGCTGCCGCCGTACCGTATCTGCGTGTGGTCGGCCACCTGGTGTTCTCCTACTTCTTTGCGCGCATGGCCAAGATCGCTTTGGAGAAGCAGGATTCCGGCGATAGCTTCTACAAGGCCAAGTTGGCCACAGCACGTTTCTATTTTGCGCGCCTGCAGCCGGAAACAGCAATGCTGATCCGTCAGGCCCGTTCTGGTGCGGCCAATCTCATGGCCTTGGAAACCGATCTGTTCTAAGTCACTCATAGCAGTGCGCCTTCCTTCCTTTGATGGGAGGAAGGAATCCGCTTACGAATTTCAAAGGAAGAGCTTTATGTCCAACTTCATCGTCAAAAAAGTCGCCGTCCTCGGCGCCGGCGTGATGGGCGCGCAAATCGCCGCCCACTGCATCAACGCCAAAGTTCCCGTCGTCCTGTTCGACCTGCCCGCCAGGGAAGGTCCGAAGAACGGTATCGTGCTGCGCGCCATCGACAATTTGAAGAAGCTCAACCCGGCGCCGCTCGGCAACAAGGACGATGCCGCGTTGATCCAGGTCGCTAACTATGAAGACAATCTCGATGTACTGGCGGGATGCGATCTGATCATCGAAGCGATTGCCGAACGCATGGACTGGAAGCACGATCTGTACAAAAAAGTCGCGCCGCACATCGGGCCGCGCGCGATCTTCGCCTCCAATACATCCGGCCTGTCGATCACGGCTTTGTCAGACGGTTTCGAAGCCGACCTGAAATCGCGCTTCTGCGGCGTGCATTTTTTCAATCCGCCGCGCTACATGCATCTGGTCGAACTGATTCCGACCACGGCCACCCGCCCGGCAATCCTCGACCAACTGGAATCCTTCCTCACCACGACGCTAGGCAAAGGCGTGGTGCGCGCCATCGACACACCGAATTTCATTGCCAACCGGGTCGGCATCTTCGGCATGCTGGCTACCATTCACGAAGCGGAAAAATACGGTCTTTCCTGCGATGTCGTCGATGACTTGACCGGAGCCAAGCTGGGGCGCGCCAAGTCCGCTACCTTCCGTACCGCCGATGTGGTTGGCCTGGACACCATGGGCCACGTGATCAAGACCATGCAGGACAAGCTGCCGGACGACCCGTTTTCCGCGATCTACAAGACACCTGCGGTACTGGCGAAACTGATCGACGCCGGTGCGCTGGGGCAGAAGACCGGTGCCGGCTACTACAAGAAAGTCGGCAAGGATATCCTGCGCTTCGATTCGGCAAAGAACGATTATGTGCCGGGCGGCGGCAAGGCCGACGACATCATCGCGCGCATCCTGAAGGAGAAGGACCCGGCCAAGAAAATGAAGGCGCTGCGCGAGTCGAGCAATCCGCAGGGGCAATTCTTGTGGGCGATTTTCCGCGATACCTTCCACTACATCGCCGTGCATCTGGCATCGATTGCCGACAATGCGCGCGATATCGACTTTGCCCTGCGTTGGGGGTTCGGCTGGAGCGTCGGTCCGTTCGAAACATGGCAAGCAGCCGGCTGGCAGCAGATCGCCGCTTGGGTGCAGGAAGACATCGATGCCGGCAATGCCTTGTGCAAGGAGCCGTTGCCGCAGTGGGTATTCGACGGTCCGGTCGCCCAGAAGGGTGGCGTGCATGGCAATGAAGGTTCCTGGTCGCCGGAGAAGAAGGCCTACGTACCGCGCTCCAGTCTGCCGGTTTATCAGCGCCAGGCATTTCGTGCCGCGCTGACTGGCGAAGGTGCGGCTGACGGCAGAGCCGCCGGCACTACGGTATTCGAAGACGAGGCTGTTCGGATCTGGCACCAGAGCGACGAGGTATTGATTCTGTCGTTGAAAACCAAGATGCATGTCATCGGTCAGGCAGTCATTGACGGTTTGGCAAAAGCCATCAATGAAGCGGAAAAGAACTACAAGGGCTTGGTGATCTGGAGCGCCGACGCAGCGGATGGCGGCGCGTTCTCCGCTGGAGCCGACCTGCAATCCATGCTGCCGGTATTCATGTCGGGCGGCGTCAAGGCGATCGAGCCGGAAGTGGCGAAGCTGCAGCAGGCACATCAGGCCATGAAGTATGCGAACGTCCCGGTGGTGGCTGCCGTTTCCGGCCTGGCGCTCGGCGGTGGTTGCGAATTGATGATGCATGCGGCCAAACGGGTTGCCTCGCTCGAGTCGTATATCGGCTTGGTGGAAGTTGGTGTTGGTTTGATTCCCGCCGGCGGTGGTCTGAAGGAGGCCGCGGTGCGGACGGCGGCCGAGGCGAAGGGGACCGACCTGCTGCAGTTCCTGAAGAACTACTTCACCAATGCAGCCACTGCAAACGTATCGAAATCGGCACTGGAGGCGCAGAAGATGGGCTACCTGATGCCACAGGATGTCATCGTCTTCAACCCCTATGAACTGCTGCACGTGGCGAAAGTGGAAGCGCGCGCCATGTTCGATGCCGGCTATCGTCCGCCGCTGCAGAAGCTGGTGCCGGTGGCCGGCCGCAGCGGCATCGCTACCATCATGGCGCAGCTGGTCAACATGCGCGACGGCGGTTTCATCTCCGCGCACGACTACAAACTCGGCGTCATGATTGCCGAAATCGTCTGCGGCGGCGACATCGAATCCGGCAGCGAGGTCAGCGAACAGTGGCTGCTCGATCTGGAGCGCAAGGCATTCATGGAATTGCTGAACCACCCGAAGACGCAAGAGCGCATCATGGGCATGATGCAGACTGGTAAACCCGTCCGTAACTAAACGGATCAGGAGCATACAAATGAGCAAACAAATGCAAGACGCATACATCGTCGCCGCGACACGCACTCCGATCGGCAAGGCGCCGCGCGGTATGTTCAAGAACGTCCGTCCGGATGATCTGCTGGTACGCGCGATTCAAGCCGCTGTGGCGCAGGTGCCGGGCCTCGATCCGAAGCTGATCGAAGACGCCATCGTCGGCTGCTCCTTTCCGGAAGCGGAGCAGGGTCTGAACATGGCGCGCAACGCCGTGCTGCTGGCCGGATTGCCGAATACCGTGGGCGGCGTGACCGTCAACCGGTATTGCGCATCCGGCATTACCGCCATCGCAATGGCGGCCGACCGCATCCGTGTCGGCGAAGCCGATGTGATGATTGCTGCCGGCGCTGAATCGATGTCGATGGTGCCGATGATGGGCAACAAGCCGTCGCTCAACATGAATGTTTTCAAGGACGAAAACATCGGCATGGCCTACGGCATGGGCTTGACGGCGGAGAAAGTCGCGCAGCAGTGGAAGGTGTCGCGCGAGGCGCAGGACCAGTTCGCGCTGGAATCGCACCGCAAGGCTATCGCTGCACAAGAAGCAGGCGAACGCGTAGACGAAATCACGCCGGTCGAGATTGTCGAGCGTTTCCCCAACCTCGCGACCGGCCAGATCGACATCAAAACCCGCACCGTCAGCCAGGATGAAGGCGCACGCGCCGACACCAGCCTGGAAGCGTTGGCCAGATTAAAGCCGGTATTTGCCGCGAAAGGTTCGGTCACCGCAGGCAACAGCTCGCAGACCTCGGACGGCGCAGGCGCGCTGATTCTGGTCAGCGAAAAAATCCTGAAGCAGTTCAACCTGACCCCGTTGGCGAAATTTTCCTCCTTCGCCGTGCGCGGCGTACCGCCCGAGATCATGGGCATCGGCCCGAAGGAAGCCATTCCTGCCGCCTGCCGTGCGGCCGGACTGACGCAAGACCAGCTCGACTGGATTGAATTGAACGAGGCCTTTGCCGCCCAGGCGCTGGCCGTCATCCACGACCTCGGCCTCGATCCGTCCAAGGTCAACCCTTTCGGCGGTGCCATCGCGCTGGGTCACCCCCTCGGTGCCACCGGCGCCATCCGTGCCGCCACCGTCATCCATGCCTTGCGTCGCAAGAACCTCAAGTACGGCATGGTCACCATGTGCGTCGGCACCGGCATGGGCGCCGCCGGTATCTTTGAACGCGTATAAGGGCAGGCTTGCCGGGAAACATCAAAACCGTGCAGTCGCAAGCTGCACGGTTTTTTTGCTAAAAAACGTACACACAGGAGACCGGATGGATATTTTGACCAACAAGGCCAGGGGCATACTGACCATCGAATTCAACCGCCCGCAAAAGAAAAATGCGATCACCTCGGCCATGTACAAGACGATGGCCGATGCCATCGTGGATGCGGAAAGCGATAGTGCCGTGCGTGCCATTGTCCTGTTGGGCAAGCCGGAGATTTTTACCGCCGGCAATGATCTCGAAGACTTCCTGAAAAATACCGAGATTGACAGCGATCGCCCGGTTGGGCAGTTCATGCGTGCGCTCAGCATGGCAGGCAAGCCGGTTATCGCTGCAGTCGCCGGTGCGGCTGTTGGCATCGGCACCACTTTGTTGCTGCACTGCGACTTGGTATACGCGGCTGAAAATGCCAAATTTTCCTTGCCGTTCACGCAGTTGGGGTTGTGCCCGGAATTTGCATCAAGCTTGCTGCTGCCGCAGATTGCAGGCTATCAGCGCGCTGCCGAAAAGCTGTTGCTCGGCGAAGCGTTCTCCGCCGAGGAGGCTGTCGAAATGGGGCTTGTCAGCCGTGTCGTTTCCGGGACTGAATTGCGTGAACTCGCCTTGGGGCAGGCCGCCAAACTCGTTGCGCTGCCGGCGTCATCGCTGCGCATCACCAAGCGTCTGATGAAAAGCGCGCAGACCGATGCCATCCAGGCGCGCATGATGGAAGAAAACCGGCATTTCGGCGACATGCTCGGGGCCGACGAGGCGAAGGAGGCATTCACGGCATTCTTTGAAAAACGAAGACCGGACTTCACCCGGTTTTCATGAGGGTGCGACGGAGCCGGGCAGCAAGATGTCAGGATGATGCGGAAAATAGATGCGACTTCGACAGTCGCGTTTACTTTCTTACTTTGAAAGTGCCGTGCCGTGTTTCTTGCGCAGCAACCGCGACCACCAATTTTTTGCCGGCAGCTCACGTTCCTTCCGCGCCGCTTTTTCTGACGGTTTTGCCTGGTCTCGCTGCCCATCCGCCTCATGCGCCTCATCCGGTGCAAGTGACTCTATCTGTTTGTCGTATTCAAGGAACAGGACCTTGCTTTCAAGAACCTTGATGACGCTGTCTTTGTCCGCAAGACGTGCACGCAATTCATTTGTCACCTGGTCCTTTACCCGTCGCAACTCCGCTTCCAGCGCCAGTACCCGTTCGAGTGAGCGGTTTCGTTCTTCGAGTAGCGCAATTCTGACTTTGTCTTTCGACGTCTCGCCATCGGAATCGGCCGTCGGACTGCCGGTGTGCAATCGACCATAAGCGCGCAGTAATTCGGAAGTGTCGATTTGCGTTTCGCCTTCTGGCGAAACGGTCTTGCTGATGCGGCCTCTTTCAATATCGCGATAAATCGTCGAGCGGTTTTTTCGAACGAGTCTCGCGGCTTCGGTGATGGAGACGAGTGCCATGTGCTTAGGAAAATTATAGTGTTGCAACACGGAGCGACAACTTTGCATTGCCTGTTTGTACTTGACATGATCTAAGAGAAAAAATTCTCCCTACGGCGTGGAAAATGTCCAGGAGCGTGCCGTTTCCTGCGTGTCGAGAAGGAGTGCATGGCGAACGCAAGGCACCCTGCGTTACAATGACGCGTGAAGTAAGCCAGACAGCCGCTGGCTATCGCAAGATGGCGGGAGGAAGGTCCGGACTCCATAGAGCAGGGTGACGGCTAACGGCCGTCCGCCGTGAGGCGCGGAATAGGGCCACAGAGACGAGCGTATTTAGTTACGGTGAAACGCGGTAACCTCCACTCGGAGCAATTCCAAATAGGCACGCATTGATGCTGCTCGCGGAGCGTGCGGGTAGGAAGCTTGAGCCGTGAAGCAATTCACGGCCTAGAGGAATGGCTGTCATAGCAGGCGGGGTTTCCCTTCCTGCCGTAACAGAATCCGGCCTATCGGCTTGCTTCACTTTTTTGATTAGCGGAAGTGCTGTGCACTTCGGTGGCTTCAATCCGCGACCGGCATGTTGTTTTCTGCCGTTTGCATCTTCTGTACGTTCTGTTGCATTCCAGCTTCCCTGCCGCTGCATTAGCGGTCTCATGGGATGCTCTTTGCAATAGAGTTTCTTCGGCAAATGTGGTGATCGCGGAAGTGATTGCAACATGACGCCATTCACTGCAATGCAGTCTCAACGTAAAGGAGCTTCCTGTCGCATGCCTCACGATACTCCCCTGATCCATACCCTCGTCGGTGGCTTCGTCCTGGCTTTCCTGTTTGGCGCCGCCGCAACCCGTTTGCGTTTACCGCCGTTGGTCGGTTACCTGGTGGCAGGCATTGCCGTCGGTCCTTTCACTCCCGGATTTGTTGCTGATTCAAGTCTGGCACAAGAACTCGCGGAAATCGGTGTCATTCTGTTGATGTTTGGCGTGGGCTTGCATTTTTCCCTGAAGGACTTGTTGGCGGTTAAGTCGATTGCAGTCCCGGGGGCGATTGTGCAGATCACTATTGCCACCTTGTTGGGGATGGTCTTGGCATGGGGAATGGACTGGAGCGCGGGCGAAGGATTGATCTTCGGTCTTTCGCTGTCATGCGCCAGTACGGTGGTGTTGCTCAAGGCGTTGCAGGACCGCCGCCTGGTCGAAACGCGGCGTGGTCAAATCGCAGTCGGCTGGCTGATCGTCGAAGATATTGCGATGGTGTTGGCGCTGGTCTTGATCCCGGCTT
>DATLIB010000247.1:0-9394 GCA_035539595.1 Noviherbaspirillum sp. | reverse complement strand
GGCGACGCCGGCGCGCTCGAACATCATGCCCGCCAGCACGAACACCGGCAGGGCCAGCAAGGGGTACTTGGCGATGCCGTTGTAGGCATTGGTCGGCACCGACATGATGCCCAGCCCTTCGATCAGGATGACGGCGGTGCCGGACACGCCGAGCGCAATCGCCAGCGGCGCGCCCATGGCCAGCAGCAGCGCGAAGCCGAGGAACAGGATGAGGCTGCCTTCGGCGATCATGCGGCGCTCCTGTCTTGCGGCTGACGCACGAGCCGGATCAGGCGACCGAGAATGCGCAGCAGGATCAGCGCCGACAGCAGCGGCAGCCAGAGGGTATAGATCCATTGCGGAATGCCGATGCCGGGCGAGGTGGTGTCGTACTGCCAGTCATCCCAGAACAGCAGCGTGCCGTACCATGCCATGACGCCGAACATCACCGCACTGATTGCCATCACCGCATATTCGACCCAGCGCGCGATACTGCGCGGCAGGCGCTCCGCAAGGAAGCTCATGCGAATATGCTGGTCGCGCGCGAAGGCCGCCGAGGCGCCGAACAGCGTCAGCACCACCATCAGGAAAATCGAAAACTCTTCCGTGAAGGCGAACGACACATCGGTGAAGTAGCGCACCAGCACGTTGGCGAAGGTGATGCAGCAGATCAGCGCCAGTGCCAGCGCGGCGCAGAATTCCTCGATCTTGACCGGCACGCGCGGCGGTGGTTCGCCGCGCTGTTCGGCGGAGTCGGGAAGGTCATTGATGGGATTGCTCATGGGATGAAGGACAAAAGAGAAATATCAAAAAATGCGATTGACGGGCAATTCACGCTCGTCGTCCGTCGCTCTTCGATTTTTGTGTAGGTTGGGTTGACGAAGGAAACCCAACATCGGCGTTCATCATCGCCTAAACGGGTCTCAGCGGGTGAACGTTGGGTTTCGCTTCGCTCACCGCCAACCTACGGATGAAAACAAGGCGTGGCCGACAATGAGAGCCGAGTAAAGAAAGCAAAGTCCTTTCCCCCTTGGGAAAGGACTTGTCACAGCCTACTTGCGCGCGGCAATCGCCTGTTCTGCCTTCTGCACCAGGCCGGTGCCGACCGTCTTCGACCACTTTTCATACACCGGCCGCGTCAACTTGCGGAAGGCATCGACCTCTGCCGGCGACAAGCGCGTCACCTTCACGCCCAGTGCTTCGACGTCCTTGTACATCTGGTTGTCGGAGGCCGTCAGGCCCTTGCGTGCCAGTGCGATTTCTTCCTTGCCGGCCTGAACAGCTGCAGCGCGCACGGCTTCCTGGTCTGCCTTGCTCCAGCTTTCCCATACCTTGCGGTTGACCACGAAGATCAGCGGGTCGGCGACATAGCCCCACAGCGTCAGGTACTTCTGACCGACCGTGTGGATTTTCGCGCCGAGAAAAACCGAGAGCGGGTTTTCCTGGCCGTCCACCGCGCCGGATGCCAGCGCCGGCTGCGCATCGGCCCAGCTCATCTGGGTCGGGTTGGCGCCCAGCGCGGTGAAGGTGTCGTTGAACAGGGGCGAACCGACCACGCGGAACTTCATGCCTTTCATGTCGGCCGGGGTGCGGATTTCACGCTTGGAATTGCTGAGTTCGCGGTAGCCGTTCTCGCCCCAGGCCAGCGGCACCACGCCGTTTCTTTCGATGATCTTGAACAAATCCTTGCCGACTTCGCCCTGCGTCAAGGCATCCATCGCCCGGTAATCCGGCAGCAGGAAGGGCAGCGAAAACAGGTTGAGTTCCCGAACCTGCGGCGACCAGTTGATGGAAGAGCCGATGGCGAGATCGATCACGCCCTGACGGATGGCAGTGAATTCGCGCGTCTGGTCGCCGGCCACCAGCGAGGTGCCGGGATACATCTTGATGTTGATGCGGCCCTGGGTTTTTTCCTTCACCAGTTCAGCCCAGCGCTCACCCCCCTTGCCCCAGGGGAAGGCGGGGCCGAGCACGGTCGAGAGGCGGTATTCGGGTTGGTATTTCTGTTGAGCTTGGGCGGGAAAGCTGAATGCCAGCGCGGCACCGATGGCCAGCGCGAAAAGGGATGTGCGCAAGATGTCTCCTTTGACAATGAGGGGACAGCCGGCGGGTGTGGTGTCGGCTGCCATATGAATTTGCATACGAGCGTTGCATACAGTGCCCAGGCACTTTACCGGATTTGCCGCGTTTCGACAGAGGAAATACCACTGGGAAAAGGCCTGCCAGACCTGCTGCAAGCGCATGCCTCCCTCATGCATCCAACTCCCGGTAATGCCGGAATACATCTTCGTTATTGAAGGGAAGACGCCGTTTCGACTTGAGATACGCCTTGATGCGAGGAAGCGCCTCCACCCGGTCATGCAGACGCAGCAAGCGCGGCGTATCGGCTTGCAGCTGCTTCATTGCGCGCGGAAAGGCGTAGCGCAGACCCTGCACCGTCTGAAATAGCGACAGGTCGGCATAGCTCAATGCACCGCCCGCCAACCACGCATCGCCCTGCGGATTGCGCGCCAGCACCGCTTCGAAGTAATCGCAGAATTTCGGCAGGCGGGCGCCGGTAAATTCCGCCGCCCGGCGCGCGGCTTCCGGTTTCTGTTCTTCGTAATACAAATCCACGCTGACCGGATGATGCGTGTCATGCGCTTCGACCACCAAGTCCGCGATGGTGAGCTGCAACTGGTGTACCCACAGACGGCCCGCTTCGTCTTCCGGTGCCAGACCGAGACGCGGCCCGAGGAAGAGCAGGATGTTGGCGGTCTGCGCGATGAGTTGCTCGCCGGCTTTCAGAAAGGGCGGGGCGAACGGCGGGCAAGGGGTGTCGGCGCTCTCCAGCAAGCGCAGCAGGGCGGACATGCCCATGCCGCTGCGCTCCGAGCGGCGGGCGACGTCGATGTAATCGGCGCCGCCCGCTTCCAGCGCCAGCCGCACAAATTCGCCGCGCCCTTGAATGCCGGGCCAGTAATACAGTTCGTAGCGCATGCCGATACCCTCCGTCAGCTTGCGATCCCTGTTGTCGAGTGTTGTTTTGGCGCGTTTTTTGCTCACTTTTTACTGTTATCCGCTGAACAATAAAACTTCCGGGCACCCGCGTGCCGGCAGGTTTATGCCATGTCCTTATAAGCATAGTCGGTAAAAATTGTTGTGCCGGCCAGCGGTGCTTACTACAGTGCGTTATAGCTAAAAGTAATTAAATCAAGCCCTTGCATTATTCGAGTATCGAGTAGGTTGGGTTGACGAAGGAAACCCAACAGCGGCGTTCGCGAGGACAGAGGGTGAACGTTGGGGTTCGCTTCACTCACCGCCAACCTACGAATGATTTCTTTTCTGCCGGTCACTGCGGCGACCAACACGACTCTACGACTCTCCATGAAGCTGTCCTTTAACAACATTGAAAAGCGTTTTTCCGGTCTGCATGTGATCGACCATTTCAGCCGCGAATTCGAGGCGGGCCAGTTGGTTGCCTTGGTCGGCCCGTCCGGCTGCGGCAAATCGACCTTGCTGCATCTGGCTGCGGGGCTGGAAAAGCCCAGCAGCGGCAGCGTGCTCGTCAATGGGCAAGCGGTGACGGGGCCGCACCCGGAACGCACACTCATGTTTCAGGAGAACGCGCTGTATCCGTGGCTGAGCTTGGCGCAGAACGTGGCGCTGGCGCTGGAATTGCAGAAGGTGGATAAAAAACGGGCGCGCCTGCAAGCCGCCGAGTGGCTGGAAAAGGTCAATCTGAAAGGCTTCGAAGACTATTACCCGCATCAGGTTTCCGGCGGCATGCGGCAACGCGCAGCGCTGGCGCGCGCCTTCATTTCCCATCCGAAAGTGCTGTTGCTGGACGAGCCGTTCGGCGCGCTCGATGCGCTGACCCGCATGACGCTGCAGGATGTGCTGCGCGACCTGATCCGCGAAGCACGGCCAACGGTATTGCTGGTCACGCACGATGTGGACGAGGCCTTGTTTCTGGCTGATCGCATCCTGGTGTTCAGTCCGCGTCCGGCGGTGGTGTTGAAGGAATTCAATCTCGCGCATCATGAAAA
Source organism: Noviherbaspirillum sp. (assembly GCA_035539595.1). Classification (GTDB taxonomy): domain Bacteria; phylum Pseudomonadota; class Gammaproteobacteria; order Burkholderiales; family Burkholderiaceae_D; genus Noviherbaspirillum. Next base: position 5,387 of record DATLIB010000247.1, on the reverse strand, counting down.
GTCGCACGACTTGTCAGAATTCGCCGCCATGCGGCGCGAGATTCTAGGCTTGCTGGGCATCCATGCCGAGCAGGACGAGATTGCCCAATTATTGGAAGGAGCTGAAGTATGAAATGTGCCAAGTTGTTGATCCCGGCCCTCGTGGCCTTCGCCTTTGCCACTCAGGCCACGGCCGCCGAAAAGTTCAAGGTCGGCTACTTGCGCGTGATGGACGATGCGCAGGCGATCGTCGCCCATGAAGGCGGCTTCTACAAGAAGCAGGGCCTGGACGTGGAATTGGTCGAATTCAAATCCGGCACCGACCTGATCAAGGCGATTGTCGGCGGCCAGCTCGATTCCGGCGTGCTCGGTTTCACCAATGCTGTGGCCTGGGCATCCAAGGGCGCGGACCTGAAGGTGGTCGGCGGTGCGCAGCATGGCTACCATGCCATCGTGGCACGCGAAGGCACCGGCATCGACAAGGTGGCGGACCTGAAAGGCAAGACCTTGGCTTCGCAAGCCGAGGGCAGCACCGCCGACACCGTGCTCAAGGGCGTGGTGCTGAGAGATGCCGGCCTGAAGCCGGATGAGGTCAACGTGATGGGCGTCAGTCCGCAGGTCGCGGTGCAGTCGCTGGTCGGCAAGCGCGTCGATGCCGCCTTCCTGTTCGAGCCGCAGGCCAGCATCGCGCAGCTGATCGCGCCGGTCAAACAAATCTATGAAATCGGCGAAGTCTGGCCTTTCCCATGCATGGTCGTGATCACTTCCGGCGAGACGCTGAACAAGCGCAAGGACGCGGTCTGGAAGTCGCTCGATGCGCAGCGCGAAGCCATCGACCTGCTGCAGAAAAAGCCGGCCGAAGCATCGAAACTGATCGCCGGCTATTTCATCGCCGATCCGACCCTGAAGACGCTCAAGCAAGGCGACCTGCCGCGTGAAACCGTGATCACCAGCGCCATCAAGAGCCAGACCTTCAGCCCGGTGCTGACGCCCAAGGAGCAGGCCCGCATGCAGGAAATCGCCGACATCCTGCAGGCGCAGGGTTCGCTGAAGACGCGCGACGGCAAGCCGTTCAACGTCAACACGATTCTCGACCTGCGCTGGCAGAAGGAACGCAAGCTGTAAGGCAACCCGCAGGACATAGGCAAAACCCAAGGATGGCCGGCGCATACCGGCCATCTTGCATAAGACAATCATGAGCAATTCAACCCGCATCTCCGGTTACCGCAAACATGTCGCCATGGCGCTGGCGGTGGTTTTCATTCTGTTCTGCTGGCAAATCGCCGCCTGGTCGCTGCCCGACTTCCTCATGCCGGACGTACCTACCGTGCTGGTGCGCCTGTGGGAAGAACTGCAGTCACCCAATTTCCGCGAAGCCTTGTGGGGCAGCCTGGGGCGCCTCGGCGTCGGCTATGGTGCGGCGCTGCTGCTGGGCATCGGCTTCGGCCTGATCGGCGCGGTGCTGTTCTTTTTCCGCGAGGTGCTGAAGTCGGCCATCATCATCCTGCAATCGATTCCCTCCATTGCCTGGGTGCCGCTGCTGTTGATCCTGATGGGTTTCGGCAGCCTGCCGATCATCGTGGTGGTCGCCATCGCTGCGTTTTTCCCGGCCGCGCTGTCGGTGATGAACGCCACCGAAAGCGTGCAGCAGGTGCATGTCGCCGCTGCGCGGGTGATGGGCGCCTCGCGCTGGGACATGCTCAAGCGCGTGTATCTGCCCGCCGTCATGCCGGAACTGATCACCGGCGCCCAGCTCGCCTTCGGCAACGCCTGGCGCGCCCTGATCTCGGCTGAAATGCTGGTCGGCTTCGGCAAGGGACTGGGGCGCTCGCTGTCGTATGCCGGCGAGACGGCCGACATGGTGGGCGTAATGACCAGTATCCTAGCCATTGCCATCCTGGCGCCATTGATCGATCAGCTGCTGCTGGAAAACCTCAAGCATCGCGTACTGCGCTACCAGTACGTCTGAGCATGCAAGCCCGACACGCACTCCGCCTGCTGCTGGTTGCCACGCTCAGCGGCGTGTGCGCCGCAGCGCTCGCCGGCAACAATCTGGAGCACGCCCGCAAGCGCAAGCAACTGGTCGTCGGCGTGCACTACGTGGTACCGGCCTATCAGGGTGGGATGAAGTTCCGCACACCTGAAGCCATCGATACCGCACTCGCGCAAGACCTTGCCGCACGGCTGGCGCAGCCGCTGACCACCGTGCAGGCACGTGGCCCTGTGGGCAAGGCCGATGTGGTGCTGGCAGCGCTGGCCCACAACGATCCCCTGCGCGATCCCCTGCACCGCAGCGCCACCGTCATCCCGACCGGCCACGTCGCCGGCCCGATGGCCATCATGCGCACCGATACCGACATCAAGACCTGGCAACAACTCAAGGGCCGCAAGGTGTGCCTGGCCGAGGGCGGACGCTATGCCGGCACGCTGGCGGCGAACTACGGTGCCATCGAAATGGTGAAGAAAGCACCGGCCGACGCCTTGCTCGCGCTGCGCACCGGCGAATGCGATGCCGCTGTGCACGACAATACCTTGCTGGAAGAACTGATCCAGCTGCCGGAATGGAAGAAATTTTCCGCTCGGCTACCGGTCGGTCCGCGCACCACGCTGGCCTTTGTGGTCCCGCATACGCAGACCGGAACAGCCGCTTATCTCAGACAGGTGACACGCGACTGGGCCGCCAAGGCTTATGCCGAACAGCTGACAAAAAAGGCGGTCAGACATATCGCGTTCGAGGTGTACCTCGATCAGGACGTGCCGGACTGCCATTAATTGTCCAGTGTCATCTCGGCTCAACCTGAGATTGGCATCCCCTCATGCAATTCGTACAATGGCTTCCCTCATGCATAAGCGCATGCAACCTTAAGGGGCGGTACACATGAAAGAAGCGGGAAACAACAAGACGGAAAAAAAACCCATCGTGCTGGCGCTGCAAGGTGGGGGTGCGCATACCGCCTATGTGTGGGGCGTGATCGACCGCTTGCTGGAACGCGACGATGTCGAGATCGTCGGCGTCAGCGGCACCAGTGGCGGCGCGATGATCGCCACGGTGCTGGCATACGGTTTGAGCCAGGAACACGATGCGCAGGGTGCGCCGCTGGACGACGCCGGCCGGCGCGCACTGACACGGCAATTGCTCGATACCTTCTGGGCCGAGGTGGCGGCCATCGGCGATCTTTACTGGAACCCGTACCGCTTCGTCGCCAATCCCTGGTACCGCTCATGGAATATCGACGGCATGCCGGTGCCGGTCATGCTCAATACGTTGTCGCTGCTGACCTCGCCCTATCAATCGCTCGGCGGCGCGCGCCAGAACCCGGTCGCCGCGGCGATTACCAAGACACTCGACTTGCAGGCGCTGCGTCACAGCACGAGCGGCCCGGCGCTGTACGTGTGCGCGACCAATGTGCGCACCAACCAGCCGAAGGTGTTTGAAAAACATGAAATCGACATCGCCCACTTGCTGGCATCGGCCTGCCTGCCGGTGGTGGACCGCGCCGTCGAGATAGAAGGCGAGTTTTACTGGGACGGCGGCTATACCTGCGATCCCGCGTTGGCACCTTTGATCGAGCGTCATCGCAACATCTGCTGCGACCTGGTCATCGTTGGCGTCAACCCGATCGTGATCGAACAAGCGTCCGTGCCGCCGGATAGTGCGTGGGAGATCATCGATCGGATGAACGAAATCACCTTCAACGCGGCCTTGATTGCCGAAGTCCAGCGCATCATCTCGGCCAACGAACTACTCAAGCAAGTACCGCTCGACACGCCCGCCCGGCAGCCCGGCGGCAAGCTGTACGGCAAGGAAACCGTCCGCATCCACTACATGCCGCCACATGCCGACATGGCAAAGCTGGGCGTTGCCAGCAAAAGCAACACCTCCCACCTCTTTCTGGAGCATTTGAAGTCGCTGGGGCGGGAAGAGGCGATGGAGTGGGAGTCAGGCCGGGTCGGCGGCGACGACGTTTTACGCATGGGATACGCGTCGCATGAAAACCTCAACGACATTTTCATCGATCCGCAGCGCTGGAATGCACCCACGCTTCCCAAGGGCGCGCTCGTCGTATAGCGCCTGAGTGCGGCCGTGCTTTGCTTGCCTGCGCTCGACAAACCGGCCGCCGCCATCCATACCGGAGACCCTTTCACATGAGCGATCTCGATACGCTACGCAGCGCGCTGTTCACCTTCCGGGATGAGCGGAACTGGCAGCAATTCCATACGCTGAAGAATCTGATCATTTCCCTGAATCTGGAAGCGTCAGAACTGCTGGAACTGACGCAATGGAAAACCGACGAAGAGCTGGCCGCCTTGCCGGCCGACGCGCGCTTTCAGGAGCAGCTCAGGGATGAATGCGCAGACGTGTTGCTGTATCTGCTCCTGGTTGCCGACGCCGGCGGAGTCGATCTGCTGCAGGCAGCGACCGAAAAAATAGCAAAGAATGCGCGCAAATATCCCGTCGCGCAGGCGTATGGGTCGGCGCGCAAGTACACCGAATTGACGCCGGAAAAAGCGGAACCGCAACGCGATTGAATGGCGTGTGGCAGCACGTGGCAGGCAAGCAGCAACCGGAAATTGATAACAAATCAACAATGTATAATCCCGCGCATTGTTGCAATAAAAACATCGTTTCCACCAAGGCCCGCGCATGTCCGACCTGTCGCAAGGGGTAGCCGGCTTTTTCAGCCCGCCCATCACATTTACCTCCGAAACCCGTCTCTACGACCTCGCCACGCCGCTGGGCCCGGATACCCTGATCGTCGAACGCTTCATCGGCCGGGAAGCCTTGTCCACGCTCACTGCCTGGCACATCGACTGCCTCTCCACCGACCTCCATCTCCCCCTCAAGCGCCTGCTCGGCCAGCAAGCCATCCTGCGCACCCGTCTGGCCGACGGCAGCCAGGGCAGGCGCTCCGGCTATATCACGGCCGTGGCGCAACTGGGCGCCGACGGTGGTTTCGCCCGCACTCGCCTGACCCTGCAACCCTGGCTGGCCCTGGCCCGCCACCAGCGCCGCTCGCGCGTATTCCAGGACGCCAGCGTGCTCGACATGATCGAGGCCATCCTCGCCGCCTACCGCCCGCGCAGCCACTGGCGTCTCACTCCCGACGCCGAACTGTTTCTCGCCGGCCTGCGCCCGCGCAGCTACTGTTGCCAATACCGCGAAACCGACTACGACTTCCTGCTGCGCCTCCTCACCGAAGAAGGCATCGGCTTTTACTTCGAAGAAGCCGACGACGCCGGCAGTCTCTCGCACCAGCGCCTGGTCTTGTTCGCCGACAGCACCGCCTTTGCCGACGACCCAGCCATGCAGGGCGGCATCCGCTTCCACCGCAACGCCGCCGTCGAAACGCACGACACCCTGCAATCCTTCCACGCCCACCGGCGCCTGCAAGCCGCCAGCACCACCC
>DATLIB010000246.1:0-3439 GCA_035539595.1 Noviherbaspirillum sp. | reverse complement strand
ACCCAAGAAGATTAAAACGCTGCATATCGTTCATTGCTCTGTCCCTGAAGTCGGCATTGCCGAAAGGCATGCACGTATTGCGTTTTCGCAATACTACTTGATGAAGATCAAGAATTAGCTCCCACGAATATGGGATTTTTTGTGTACTTGTTGCCACATGGAATTTTATTGGCAATAGGACACAATAATCGCTTGATTTTGTGTGATTTACCTATGATTAATTCCCCCTGTTTTTGGCAACCCATTACCCCAAAGTAGAGGGACCGTACGTATTTGCCAAATGCGCTTCCGTGTTATCGTCGCGCCGAACTTTGGAGAACAGGATGAACAGACGTCATTTCAACTTCATGATCGGACTGGCGCTGGCCGGTATTGGCGGAACACTGGGCGCCAAGGGTGTCGACGACATTCAGATGCGGTGCAAAGAGCTGGAAGCCAAGCTGGGCGGACGGCTCGGCGTAAGTTGCATGGACACTGGCAGCGGCCGTGTGGCCGGCTATCGGGCTGACGAACGGTTTCCGATGTGCAGTACCTTCAAGTGGTTAGCGGCTGCAGCGGTGCTCAGTCGCGTCGATGCCGGCCGTGAGCAACTGGACCGGCGGCTCAAGTTCGGTCGAGACGAACTCTTGGAGTGGTCCCCGGTGACCCGGCACCGCGTAGATGGAGATGGCATGCGCTTGGACGAGCTTTGCGAGGCAGCCATCGCAGAAAGCGACAATACAGCGGCCAACCTGTTATTGAACGCAATCGGCGGGATTGCGGAGTGGAACAAGTATCTGCGTTCCATCGGCGATAGCCAAAGCCGTCTTGACCGGGGCGAGCCTATGTTGAACGAGGCACGTCCAGGCGACGTGCGCGACACGACCACACCGGCCGCAATGGTTGCCGACCTGCGCCGACTTCTTTTGGGGAAGGCGCTTTCTACAGCATCGCGAGAGCAACTGATTCAATGGATGCTGGCCACGAAGTACAGTGGCCAGCGCTTGCGCTCGGGCCTGCCACCGGGATGGCGCCTCGCGGATAAAACAGGGACCGGTAATTCCGGCACCGGAACAGCCAGCGATGTCGGCGTGTTGTGGCCCCCGTCGGGTTCGCCGATTGTATTGGCGGTTTATTTGACGCAGGCGCGTGTCTCTCGGGCAGAGCAGGAAGCCGCCATCGCTACGGTAGGTCGCTGGATGCACGAGCGTGGGTAGGGCCACTGCAAAGAGCAGAACGCTCCGTTCTTCTGCGTTGCAAACGTCCTGTGTTTATCCTGTCGTGTTTAATCCGATGCAGGCCGCATTGGCTTGAATTGCCTCAGCATCCAGACCGCCCATCCGCCGATGCCCATGACAACGGCAAGAATCAAGATGAAGCCGCCAAGAAAGGGGACCGCAAGCGCCAGGCTCAGGATAAGCAGTGCCAGCGCCAGAAAGAGCGCCTGCCTCTTCATCGAAAGCGGTCCCTCCTGCTTCATCGCCACGGCAACCCGCTGCCCCAGGAAGAACGCTGTTGCGAGGTAACCGAGCAGCAACGTCAGCGGATACAGCAAGAGCAGCGCAAAGCCGATCGGCAGGCCGATGACCGTCACCATGAACAGGATCGCCACCGGCGGTATCGTAAACAACAGCGCCAAGCCGCTCAGGAGGCTTCGTACCGGGTACTGTCCGATGGCTTCCTCGGCGCCTGTCACGGCCTTTGGGAAAAGCAGGTAAAGCAGCATGCCGCAGATCAGCATGCTGATGAGAAAGAGCGGATGGAACCACGACCAGGCGCGCTCGCCTATGCCGCGCTCGTGCCAGTCCTCGGGGCTGTCGAGCCGGGTAATGGTGCCGCTGACTTGGGCGCGTTGGTTCTCCGGAAATGGTATCGAACTGGCGTAAGAAAGATTGCCGTCAATATTGGCAGATGGTGCCAGGACGATCTGCTCGCCATACAAGCGTGTGTCGCCGACAATTTCTCCGGACAGGTTGATCTGGTTTGCGTAGATCTTTGCGCCGTTTTCGATCCTGCCGGCGACGCTCACATCGCCTCCGGCGATCCATGCCGATCCGGCAATGTCGGCAGCGGGTTCGATTCTCACCGTGCCGCCGCTGGCGACGAGATCGGCGCCTACAGCCTGTTCCACATTGACGGTGCCTGCCGCCACCCGCAGATCTTGTCCCACGGGCGCCCGAATATCGACGGTACTGCCCGCGATCGCGGCATCGGCGCCGACTTCACGTTCGACACTAATGCGTCGACCTGCCACTAACAAATCTCCGGCTACCGGGTTCACGATCTTGAGGTCGCCTCCCGCGAGATAAGTGTTGCCGGACCCGCTGGTCTCGGCCGAAGCGATTGCGTGTACTGCGGCAATCATCAGCACTGCGCACAGCAAAACCGGATGGAAGCGGGCAGTCTTTTGCATGATCATCATTTTCCTTTGCGAAGGGGGTATAACGGATGCACTTGCACAAGGACACCAGCCAACTCAGGTTACGCAATCCGCCCCGGGACTGTCGAAGGCTCTTCCTGATTGAAGCGAAGTGGAAAATCAAGTTCACCAGATTCCCAATAAGACGTCGTTCTGTATGTCATCAATCAGCGAAGCATAAGCATGCGAGGTGTCTCGGTACTGAAGTGACAGGGGGAAGCGCATTTCGTTCCGGTTATTGCTATGCACACTGTAACGTGCCGAATCCCATAGACGCGCCGCTCTTTCCTCTGACCTCCCGTCCAGGATTAATCGATCTCAAGGCCATTGAAAAGTCCGCGCTTAATGAGTTCGATGCATTCGATGCGTCCATAAACGCGGGTTGAACAAACTTCCGGCGGTTGGTGGCCAGCGTCGTTTGTCTTTTGTCAAATTCCTTTTCCTTTTGATTCCTAACCTATTCTTGTGAGGCGCCATAGCGCCGCTTGGGCTCCCAAAGCCGCGGATGTTTTCAGGGCGCGATTGCAAAGCACCGTTGAAATAGGGCGATCCGGTTTGGATGCATGCCGATTCGCATGAAGGTCTGCTTCTGGCATTTCATCACTCCAATCGAAGTCTTTCCGAAGTAATGGGAACGAGCCGGGCGCGTTGGCCGCAGCGCGGTAGCGCGACTATTCGGAGAATCGCCATGCAAGTCACAAGCCCAAACCTGTCTGAACCAGAGGTGTCTTTCAATCAACCCTATGCCGAAGCAATCGAGAAACGTCAAGACACGATCAATACACTAGAACGTCTGTGCATACAGGTCAGTGGGACTTTGCGCTGTCTCGCCAAACCGAACGGCGATGGATTTCACACCTTCGTGCGCGAGCACATGGTTTGGGTAGACGAGAATAACGCGTCGCATTCGACCACCACCGCGCAGTGTATCTCGGCGCTTCAGGACCTCGTTCGCATCATGGGCAGCCTCAAGTTGCACACGCCAGAGTCATCCAATCTGTTGTTCCAAACATTGCCCGCGCACTCGGTGGCGAAGCCGGA
>DATLIB010000245.1:0-8866 GCA_035539595.1 Noviherbaspirillum sp. | reverse complement strand
AGTGCTGTAACGGAACAGGAATGAACATGAGGAAGCTCTTTGGCGATAAGGCGGATGCCGCCGAGGTGGTGGTGCGCGAGGCCGAACCGGTGCTGGTCAATACCGATCAGACCAGCCATGCCCGCTTGGGTTGGCTGATCGTGTTGCTGGGGTTTGGCGGCTTCATGCTGTGGGCAATGTTCGCGCCGCTGGATCAAGGGATACCGGTGTCGGGCACGGTGACGGTTGCTTCCAACCGCAAAGCGATTCAACATCAGACGGGCGGCACGGTTGAGGAAATCCTGGTCAAGGAAGGCGACCTGGTCAAGGCCGGGCAGGTCCTGGTGCGGATGAATGATGTGCAGGCCAAGGCGCAAGCGGAAATGACGCGTGTGCAGTACTTTACCGCGCGCGCTGCGGAGGCCCGGTTGATGGCTGAGCGCGACGGCGCGAAGACGGTTGCCTTCCCGCCGGATCTGGAAAGTGCGAAGGATGATCCGCGTGTTGCGAACAACATCAGCTTGCAAGCGCAGTTGTTTACGTCACGCCAGGCGGCGATTCAAAGCGAACTCGCGGCATTGGATGAGAACATCGCCGGTCTGAAGTTTCAGGTGCGCGGCCTGGAAGAGTCGCGCGACAGTAAAAAAATCCAGTTGCAGTTCCTGAAAGAGCAACTGGAAGGCATGCGCGACTTGGCGAAGGAGGGCTATGTCGCCCGTAATCGCTTGCTTGATCTGGAGCGGACCTACGCGCAGATCAACGGTGCGATTTCTGAGGATATCGGCAATATTGGGCGTGCGCAGCGCCAGATTTCCGAATTCAGCCTGCGTCGTATTCAGCGCCAGCAGGAATATCAAAAGGAAGTACGTTCCCAGTTGGCGGACGTGCAGAAGGAAGCGGAAGCATTAGCCAATCGCTTGGTAGGCCAGGATTTCGAGCTGTCCAATGTGCTGGTGAAGGCGCCCGTGGACGGCACTATTGTGGGCATGAACGTGTTTACCAAGGGTGGGGTGATCGGATCTGGTTTTCGGATGATGGATGTGGTGCCGAGCGACGATCCCTTGATCGTGGAAGGGCAATTGCCGGTTAACCTGGTGGACAAGGTGCATCCCGGCCTGAATGTTGAACTGATTTTTTCTGCCTTTAACCAGAACAAGACACCGCACGTGCCAGGCTTGGTCACGCAGGTATCGGCTGATCGGCTGACGGACGAGCGTACGGGCATGCCGTATTACAAGATGAAAGCCAAGGTGGCGCCCGAGGGCATGACGCTCATCAAGGATTTGCAGGTTCGTCCCGGCATGCCGGTGGATCTGTTCGTCAAGACCGGTGAGCGCACGATGATGAGCTACCTGTTCAAGCCGGTGTTTGACCGCGCGAAGACATCCTTGTCCGAGGAGTGACCGTGGCGCGTATCTTTACACGGCGGCGGCTCGCCGGCGCGCTGGCCAGCGCACTGCTGTTGCAGACCGGCGGGGCGTCGGCCCTCAGTTTGCTGGAGGCGTATGACGCCGCGTTGCAAAACGATCCGACTTATCGCTCAGCGATCCATGAGCATGACGCCGGCCAGCAAAACCGAGTGCTCGGTCGCTCCAGTTTGTTGCCGACCGTATCAGCGAGTTATTCGAGCAGCAAGAACCGGGCTGATATTACTGCACCGGATGCGTTTGGACGCGAACGTACGACGCATCCTGAATACACCAGTACGGTGGGAACAGTGCAAGTGCGCCAGCCGATTCTGAATCTGGAAGGCATCGCCCGTTATCAACAGGGCATTGCGCAGACGAATTACAGTGATGCGGTGTTTTCCAGTCGCAGCAAAGAGTTGGTACTGCGTGTTGTTGCCGCTTACGGCGATACGCAACACGCGGAACATCAATTGGCACTTGCCGTGGCGCAGCGCGATGCGTTTGCCGAACAGATGCGTGTTAACGAGCGCATGTTCCAGAAGGGCGAAGGCACCAGGACCGACATGCTGGAAACCCAAGCCAAGTACGACGTGGCCGAAGCGCAGGTGATCGAGGCGCGCGACAATTTGACGACGGCACGCAATACACTTGCCGCCATCGTCGGCAGCGATGTAACGCATGTCGATCAATTGTCGGATGATTTCCAAGTGCAAACCTTGCAGCCTGCGGGTTTCGATGAATGGAAAGCGATTGCGCTGGAAAACAATGCCGAGATAGCGGCTCAGCGCCATACGGTGGAAGCGACACGTCAAGACATCAATCGCAACCGCGCAGGGCATGCGCCCCGTCTCGATATGCTCGCGAGCGTCAGCAGAAACAAAGGCGAAACGCTCAATACCTTTAACGAGGAATCGACTGTGCGTAGTGTCGGCGTGCAGCTGAATATCCCGTTGTACTCCGGCGGCTATGTGAGCGCGGCCACCAGTCAGGCCGTCTCCAATCATGAGAAGGCCAAGTCGGACCTGGATACCAAGACGAGTGAGGTGCTGGTGGAGTTGCGCAAGCAGTACAGCTTGGTGCTGAGCAGTGCGGCGAAGATCGATGCCTTGGTAAAGTCAGTCAAATCGGCGACTTTGCTGGTGAAGGCGACAGAACAGAGCATCAAGGGCGGCGTGCGTATTAATCTGGATTTACTCAATGCGCAGCAACAGTTTTATACAGCCAAGCGCGACTTGGCGCAGGCGCGGTACACCTATCTGTTGAGTTATCTCCGTTTGCGCAATGCAGCGGGAACACTGAACGTGGATGATCTGCGTAGTGTGGCGGGATACTTTGTGGCTGGTCGGTGACGGGCAAAATCCCTCTATGGGATTATCGAAGATAGAAGGTAAATGAGAGAGGGGCGTATGGATGCATACGCCCCTCTCTCCCTCTGAAGGAGGGAATCTGGCTTCTTCATCCTTGTAAGCTCAGGCCAAGGAAAGGCGGGAAGTGCGTGCCAAGCACCTATTGAATTCTCTGCAAGATAAATTAAAGAGCCGTAGGGCAGGGCCGCGAAAACCCGGCGCTCCAACTAAGCCTGCGTCTCCGCTCCCACCCGCATCTCTTTCCTGCAATGCGGGCACGACTTCCCAGGAATGTAATACGGCGATAGCTGTTCACGCGGCGTGACCACGGCGCGGCAGGCGAAACACTGCTTGGTGTCGGTCGCTTCCAGTTTCGGGTTCAGCGCGGTGCGGTAATCGAACACGAAGCAGTCGCCGGTGTAATGGGCACCGCCGACTTCCTCGAAATATTTCAGGATGCCGCCTTCGAGTTGATACACGCTCTGGTAGCCGACGTTCTGCATGTGGATCGCCGCCTTTTCGCAGCGGATGCCGCCGGTGCAGAACGTGACGACGGTTTTGTCGGCCAGTTCGTCCTTGTGTTGCGCGACCACCTCGGGAAACTCGCTGAACTTTTCGATGCGGTAATCGAGCGTGTTGTTAAACGTGCCGACATCCACTTCGAATGCATTGCGGGTATCCATCATCACCACCGGTTTGCCTGCATCGTCCTGCCCCTGGTCGAGCCAGCGTTTCAGCGTCTTGGCATCCACGGCCGGTGCGCGGCCCTCTTCCGGCTTGATCAGCGGGTTTTTCATGGTGATGATTTCGCGCTTGAGCTTGACCAGCATCTTGGTGAAGGGCTGGCGGTCGGAATAGCTTTCCTTTGCTTCCAGATCGGCGAAACGCTGGTCGGCCCGCAGCCAGGAGAGAAAGCCGTCGATTTGTTCGCGCAGGCCGGCGAGGAACAGGTTGATGCCTTCCGGGCTGAGCAGGATGGTGCCTTTGAGGTTCAGTTCTTCACAGAGCGCGCGGAACTGGGGGCGCTTTTCTACCGTGTCGTCGAAGGTGATGAACTTGTAGGCAGAGATGTTGACGTATGTGTTGCTGGGCTGCATAAGCGATCAGGTGTCGTGGGGTGGGCGAGGTGCAGCGAACCCACCGCTTGTTGGGTGACGGCATGGGGGGATTGCGCTGCGCTTTACCCGCCTTACAGCAAGTTCATGCCCTAAGTCTTTGATTTGGCGACATTATAAACGGGGATGCTTGAAATACGACAGTTTCCCCGGGGGATGAATTGCTTTTCCTTCCGACAATCGGAAGCCGTGCGCACGGTAAAATAGCGCGATGACTGCGCCTCAATTCATCCATCTCCGCCTCCACTCCGAGTTTTCCATTGTCGATGGCCTTGTGCGCATTGACGATGTTGTCAAAGCCGCTACAAAAGACGCCCAGCCCGCGCTGGCGATCACCGATCTGAGCAACTTGTTCGGCATGGTGAAGTTTTACAAGGCGGCACGCGGCAAGGGCGTCAAGCCGATTGCCGGCTGCGACGTGTGGATTACCAATGACGACGACCGCGACAAGCCTTCGCGTTTGTTGCTGCTTTGCAAGGATCGCAGCGGTTATCTGCAGTTATGCGAACTGTTGTCGAAGGCTTGGCTGACCAATATCCATCGCGGTCGTGCCGAAATTCGTGCGGAATGGCTGGAAAATGGTGCCGCGAGCGGATTGATCGCCTTGTCGGGCGCGCATGGTGGCGATGTCGGCACGGCCATCGACAACGGTAATCTGGCGGCAGCGGAGCGCTGCGCGCAACGTTGGGCAGCGATTTTTCCGGACAGCTTTTACATTGAGGTGCAGCGCTACGGCCAGCCCAACATGGAAGGCCATGTGCGGCAGGCGGTGGTGCTGGCGACCAAGCTGAAACTGCCGGTCGTGGCGACCCATCCGATCCAGTTCCTGACGCCGGAAGAATTCGTCGCGCATGAGGCGCGCACCTGTATCGCGGAAGGCGAAATGCTCGCCAACCCGCGCCGCGTCAAACGTTTCAACGAGCGTCAGTGTTTCAAGACGCAGGCTGAGATGGCAGAGTTGTTCGCCGACATGCCGGCGGTGGTGCAAAACACCATCGAAATCGCCAAGCGCTGCAATCTGAAACTGGAACTCGGCAAGCCGAAATTGCCGCTGTTTCCGACGCCGGATGGCATGTCGCTTGACGACTTTCTGGTGGCGCAGGCCAAGACCGGCCTGGAAGAGCGCCTGCAACAGTTGTTTCCCGATGAAGCCAAGCGCGAAGCCAATCGGCCGCACTATGAAGCGCGCCTGCAATTCGAGACCGACACCATCATCAAGATGGGTTTTCCGGGCTACTTCCTGATCGTGGCCGACTTTATCCAGTGGGGCAAGAACAACGGCGTGCCGGTCGGGCCGGGCCGGGGATCGGGCGCCGGTTCGCTGGTGGCGTATGCGCTCAAGATCACCGACCTTGACCCGCTCCAGTACAACCTGCTGTTCGAACGATTCCTGAATCCGGAACGGGTATCGATGCCCGACTTCGATATCGACTTTTGCCAGGAAAACCGCGACCGCGTGATCCAGTATGTGAAGGATCGCTACGGCCGTGACGCGGTGTCGCAGATCGCCACTTTCGGCACCATGGCGGCCAAGGGCGCGGTGCGCGACGTCGGGCGTGTGCTCGATATGGGCTACAACTTCTGCGACGGCATTTCCAAGCTGATTCCGTTCAAACCGGGCAAGCTGGTGACGATTGCCGACGCCATCGAGGAAGAGCCGCTGCTCAAGGAGCGCATGGAAAAGGAGGAAGAGGTCAAGCAATTGCTCGACCTCGCGCAGCAGGTGGAAGGCATCGCGCGCAACATCGGCATGCACGCCGGCGGCGTGCTGATTGCGCCCGGCAAGCTGACCGATTTCTGCCCGCTGTATACGCAGGGCGGCGACTCCGGCGTGGTGTCGCAGTACGACAAGGACGATGTGGAAGCGGTCGGTCTGGTGAAGTTCGACTTCCTGGGATTGACCACGCTGACCATCCTCGACCGTGCGGTGCGTTACATCAAGCTGCTGGACCCGGCCATGGCGGATTTTTCGCTGGAGAAGTTGCCGCTCAACGACCGGGCCTCCTACGAGCTGCTGACCAAGGCCAAAACGGTCGCCGTGTTCCAGCTTGAAAGCCGCGGCATGCAGGGCATGCTGAAGGATGCGCGGCCCGACCGCTTCGAGGACATCATCGCGCTGGTGGCGCTGTACCGCCCGGGCCCGATGGACCTGATTCCCGACTTCTGCCGGCGCAAGCACGGCGAGAAATTCGAATACCCCGACCCGCGTACCGAGGGCATTCTGTCCGAAACCTACGGCATCATGGTGTATCAGGAACAGGTGATGCAGATGGCGCAGGTGATCGGCGGCTACTCGCTCGGCGGCGCGGACTTGCTGCGTCGTGCGATGGGTAAGAAAAAGGCCGAAGAGATGGCGGAGCATCGCCTGATCTTCCGCGAAGGCGCTGCCAAGAACGGTCTGGACGAGAAGAAGGCCGACGAGATCTTCGACTTGATGGAGAAGTTCGCCGGCTACGGCTTCAACAAGTCGCACGCCGCCGCCTATGCGCTGCTGTCGTATCACACCGCCTACCTGAAGGCGCACCATCCCGCCGCGTTCATGGCGGCCAACTTGTCGCTGGCGATGGACGATACCGACAAGATCAAGATTCTGGTGGAGGACGCCATCGACGTGTGCGGCCTGAAGCTGCTGCCGCCGGACATCAATCTATCGGATTACCGCTTCATGCCGGAAGGCGAGCCGGGCAAGAAGGCGATGCAAATCCGTTACGGTCTGGGGGCGGTGAAGGGCTCGGGACAAAATGCCATCGAAGCCATCGTCGCAGCACGCAAGGCTGGACCGTTCAAGGACTTGTTCGACTTCGTCAAGCGTGTCGATAAAAAACAGATCAACCGCCGCACCGTCGAGTCGCTGATCCGTGCCGGTGCGATGGATTGCTTCGGCGTCGATCGCGGCGTGTTGATTGCCTCGGTCAACTTTGCGATGGAATGCGCGGAGCAGGCGGAGGCGTCGATCAACCAGGTGAGCCTGTTCGGCGGACCCGACAGCGACATGGAAACGCCGCCCGAATACGTGAAGGCGCAGCCTTGGGGCGAGAAGCAGCGTCTTACCGAAGAAAAGGCGGCGCTCGGTTTTTACTTGTCCGGGCATCTGTTCAACGCTTATGCACAGGAAGTGCGCAAGTTCGTGAAGACCAAGCTGGCGAGCCTGGAACCGTCGCGTGACCATCGGTTGTTGGCAGGCATCATCACTGCGGTGCGGGTACAGATGACGCAGCGCGGCAAGATGGTGATCGTCACGCTCGACGACGGCACGGCGACCGTCGATGTCACGGTGTACAACGAACTCTACGATCCTAACCGGCACCTGTTCAAGGAAGATGAGTTCCTCGCGGTGCAGGGCAAGGTGTCGGAAGACCGCTTCGCCGGTGGTATTCGCGTGGCGGCGGAGAAGGTGATGGATATTGCCATGGCGCGCGTACAGTTCGGCCGCCAATTCTCGTTCCCATTAGCGGCGCAGATCGATGCGGCGCAGATCAAGACCATCCTGTCCCCTTATCGTACGGAAACCGGCTTGCCGATCACCGTGCGATACACGTCCAATGGCGTTGGCAGCTGCGATATCCGCTGGCCGGACGAGTGGCGTATCGCGCCGGCGGACGGCTTGACGCAGATGCTGGCGGAGAAGCTCGGCGTCAAAGGCGCTGTGGTGGAATATTGACGCATTTTCCCGGAGACTGAATTTGCTTTACTTGCAGCGAGCCGCCGTGACCACGGCGCTGCTCTTTCCTGTCGTTTTCTTTTCCACGCCCAAAGGGGGCAGCATCAGTTTTTATGTGCTGGTGCTGTGCAGCCTGATCGGTATGGCTTGCGGCCTCAAGCCCATGGGGAAGAGTTTTCTCGCGTTCTTGCGCACCTGCTGGCCGCTCCATCTGGCGATGTCGGGGCTGGTTCTGGCCGTCCTGGCGCATCAGCTATGGCAGGGTGATTTTTCATCCAGGCCGTTCGATATGCCGTCCCGGCTCGCCTGTTTTTCATTGCTGTTTTGGGTGCTGCTGGTACCTGGCAAGAAGCTCAAGCACATTCAGTGGAGCTTGGCGCTGGGGGCCCTGTTTTGCGCGATCACCTTGCATATTGAAACCGCTGGCGGCAGTGAACGTCCGCTTTTCCTGTTCGGCGTGCCACTCATCCCGTTCGGCAATATTGCCATGATGATGGGCATACTTGCCTTGTTTTCCATCGGCTGGAACGACCATCGGGAAAAGGCAGCCATCGCATTCAAGCTGTTGGCGGGCGGCGCTGCCTTGTATGGGTCCTACTTATCGCAAACGCGCGGCGGCTGGCTGGCGTTGCCGCTCTTCGTTGTGATCGCTTTCGCCGTGTTCCAGCATCTGTCGCCGCGCCGCAAGCTGGCGCTGGTGTTGTTGCCGCTGGTGTTGATTTGCAGTGCGTACTTTTTCAGCGATACCGTGCAGCGCCGGGTCGCTGAGGCGGGGCGCGATATCGACCAGTATTTCAGCGGCCAGAACAAAAACACGTCGGTCGGCCTGCGCCTGCAGTTATGGGAAGGGGCATGGGTGTTGTTCAAGGAAAATCCGATGAGCGGCATAGGGCGCGAGCAATATCCGGCAGCGGCGCAGCAACTGATGCAGCGTCAGGTCATCACGCCGGACGCGGCCCTCCAGCCGCACTCCCACAGCGACCTGTTGTTTCATATGGTGACGCTGGGCATCTTCGGGTTGCTGGCGATGCTTTCCCTTTATCTGGTTCCCGCTTTTTATTTTTTGCGGGACATCCGCCACACGGATCGGGAAACGCGCACCATTGCGGGTATGGGCCTGGTTCTCAGCCTCGGTTTTTTTGTCTTTGGCCTGACCGACGTAATGTTTTACTGGCGCGTCAGTTACACGTTTTACGCTATGCTCCTGGCCGTGCTTTGCGCCTGCCTGGTCAAGCGCAAGGCGCTCTTGGCGTCGCAAGGGTGAACGTAAAGACGCCGGACGATGGACGATACTGCCGCCGTCGCTGGCATGACATAGGAACAGAAAATGATTCACATAGTTTGCTGTACGGACGA
>DATLIB010000244.1:0-2495 GCA_035539595.1 Noviherbaspirillum sp. | reverse complement strand
GTGATGCTGTACAGCGCCCGTTATTGCAGCGTTAGAAATCGATGCTAGCTTTTCCTCTTCCACCACCACCGAGAATGAACCGGACCGAATACCGGCAGTATCGACTGAGGCTAGCGGTCATGGTAATGGCCTGGGCTGTGCTAGTAAGCGTCTGCTTCTTCGCTTGGGAAGTCATGCCAATGTATGTGAAAGTGATGTTCTTGATTCTCGGATGTTTATTTGTGCCAGATGTATCAATGTTGGAACAAATTTTTACCTTCTATGATCGTTATGAGAGAGAGGGGATCTGAGATGAATGCGATTTCTAACTTGTCGCTGAACTCGGACGCTGCTTCGGGAACAATCTTGTCGAGCGCGTTTCATATAGCGTTGACCGCTGCAGGAGACGCACTACCAGCCAAGGCCCGGTTCGCCCCAACGCCAGTCTGATTCAAGTGTCATGCTTTCACCCTCGCGCACAATCCCTACCTGATCGCGTCCGGTCATTTTTGACTTAGATCAAGGATATTGCCTGTCCCGCTTCGTACACTGCAACCCGGTCAGAGAGTGTCTCGCGTGGAGACCCGGCAGCAGGAGTGAGTGAGATGAGTGATATGGCAGTTTCCGTGGCGGCGGCATTACCCGCAATTCCTTCGGTTGAGTTCGACGCCGAACTGATCCGCAAGCTCAGCCGGCAAGGGCCGCGTTATACCTCGTATCCCACCGCCGACCGCTTTTCCGAGGACTTTCGGGTGGGCGATTATCTGCAGGCGGTCAGCAGTGTGCGCAGCATGGGGGCGCGTAATCCCTTGTCTTTGTATATCCATATCCCGTTTTGCGATACGGTGTGCTACTACTGCGCGTGCAACAAGATCGTCACCAAGAACCGGGGCAAGGCAGAGACCTATCTCGCTTACCTGAAGCGCGAGATCCAGATGCAGGGCAAGTTGTTCGCCGATATGAATCAGGTCGAGCAGTTGCACTTCGGCGGCGGCACACCCACGTATCTGTCGGATGCGCAGATGGGCGATTTGATGGCGCATTTGCATCGTTCGTTTTCCTTTGCGAGCGAGGAGGTGGGTGAATATTCCATCGAGATCGACCCGCGCACCGTGTCGCGCGAGCGGGTGCGGTCGCTGCGCGCGCAGGGCTTCAATCGCCTCAGTCTCGGGGTGCAGGATTTCGACCCGGATGTGCAGCAGGCGGTCAATCGCGTGCAGCCGGAGGCTTGCACGCTGGAGGCGATTGCCGCCGCGCGCGAGGCGGCGTTTCGCTCGGTCAGCATCGACCTGATCTACGGTTTGCCGAAGCAGAGCCAGAGCACCATGGAGCGTACCTTGAGCAAGGTGATCGCGGCCGACCCGGACCGGATTTCGGTCTACAACTATGCGCACATGCCGCATGTGTTCAAGCCGCAGCGGCGCATTGCCGACCACGATTTGCCCAGCGCCGAGACCAAGCTCGACATGCTGCGCCTGTGCATCAAACGCCTGACCGATGCCGGTTATGTGTACATCGGCATGGATCATTTTGCCAAGCCGGACGACGACTTGGCGGTGGCGCAGCGGCAGGGGTGCTTGCACCGCAACTTTCAGGGTTACTCGACCCATGCCGAGGCGGAGATGGTGTCGTGCGGCGTGTCGGCCATCAGCGCTGTCGGCGCCACCTATAGTCAGAATGAAAAGACGCTGGAGGCTTATTACGAACGCATTGAACAGGGCGAGTTGCCGATTGCGCGCGGCATTCAGTTGAGTCTGGATGACCTGCTGCGTCGCCTCGTTATTCAGATGTTGATGTGCAATTTCGAACTGTCGATCAACTCGTTTGAGCTGGCCTATCCGATCAGTTTTGTCGATTACTTTGCGCGGGAAGTGGAACAACTGCGCGCCTTGGAAGAGGATGGTCTGCTGACGCTGGACGATCAATGGCTTACGGTTTCTCCCAAGGGACGGCTGTTGATCCGTAATATTTGCATGGTGTTCGACCGCTACCTGCATGCCAGGCAGATGGATGCGCCTGTGCCCTTGCGTTATTCCAGGACGATTTAACAAACGAAATAAACGAAATAAACGAAATAAACCACGTGCCCGATTTACATCTCATTTCCGTTTTCATGATCGGCGTGCTCGGCGGCGTGCATTGCGTCGGCATGTGCGGCGGCATTGTCAGCGCCTTGTCGGTGGCGGCAGGCAAACCTGGTCAGAGACGCGCGTTTCCCGTTCCGGTGGTTGTCGCGGCAGGCGCCGTCGCGCAGGTGAGCGCGGCAGAGCAGGTGGCACGCGTGGTCGCCTACAACTTCGGTCGTATCGGCAGCTATGCGGTGGCCGGCGCGATTGCCGGTGGCATTGCCCAGAGTGCGCGCACTTTTTCTTTTCTGTCATCGGTCCAGATCGGCGGCTACTGGCTGGCCAACCTGATGCTGGTGGCGCTCGGCCTGTATCTGATGCAGGCATGGCACGGCCTGAGCCGGATCGAAGCCGCGGGCCAATTGCTATGGCGGCGCGTGCAGCCGCTGA
>DATLIB010000243.1:0-3770 GCA_035539595.1 Noviherbaspirillum sp. | reverse complement strand
CTCAAGTTGGGCGGGCAACTCAATATTTTCGAAATGCTGGGACTGCAGGCGAACCAGGACAAGGCCTAAGAGAGGACGGTGAATCATGCCTAAAAAGAAGCCAAACACAAAGCCTTCCCAGCACGACCTGATCATGGCCAGTCTGAACGCCCCGCGTCGCAACTCGCCGCGTTCAAACGCATTCAAGGGGCGCTATCAAGTCGATAGCACGAAAGGCGGATTCAAGCGCAACAGCAAAGCTTTCAAGGATCCGGCCGACACGCTCAAACTGATCACGCCGGTGCTGGAAGCGCGCAAGCACGGATTCCTGCTCAAGGCGCGCGGCAACTTCAAGCGCAAAAGCATGAGCGACAAGATCACGCGAGACATGAAAAAGCGTGCGCTGAACCTGCAAGCGCATGAACATACGCCGGAAAGCCAGCGCATGATCACCCATTCCGGCGAAACGCTGCAACCGCTGGGGGTGGAACGCAATCACATCAATGCCAACAGCCAGGTGGCAACGCAACTGACCGCCTTCACCAGCTTTTATCTCGACGCGAAACCGAAAAAACGCGAACAAGTAAAAACCGAATACCAGAGCTTCGTTGAAGCGCACGGTTTGTCGTCAAAAACCAGCAAGAAGCTCACCACCGACTTCACCTCGATGACATCCCTCATCGAAAGCACGCCGGCCGTCGCCAGCAAGCAGCGGCTGGCTGAACAGCTCCTGGTGTCCCATACCACCACCATCGCCGATCAATCGGAAAACCTGCGCTTCGGCCGCTCGCAGCACAAGCCCCGGCCGGACCTGAAGATCGACATTCCGGATCGTCCCAGCTTCGGCACCAATCAGGATGTCGGCTCGCACTGGGATGGCAACCGTACGCCGAACGGATCGCTGACGCCGCGCTCGCAAAGCATTCACGACAGCATCCACCGGGTAGAAACGCAGGGCATTTTCCCAACCGGCATGGCGACGGCATCGACCACCCGGCCGATACGGAAAACGGACGGCTTTTCGTTCGGCTCCTTGCAACAGATCGGTAAGTGATCCGCCATGCCAACCGCCCGCGAAACCAACGACGACTGGGCACGCCCCGGTTCGTGGGGCGGGCGCAAGTCTACCGACGCGCAGGATCGGCGTTCCAGTCGCGGCCAGTTGGCGCCTTTCGGTGCGCCCTCGCTGTCGCAGACCAGCTCGCGCACCCTGGATGCACTGGACTTGGCGAAGCCGCATGCCGGCGCCAAGCAAGCTGGTTTTCCTTCGCTGGACAGCAAGGCGCTGGCCAAGGCAGTGGGCGGCGATTCCAAGCTGGCGGCCAACATCCAGGCGCGGATGCAGGCGAACCAGAAGCAACAGCAGGCTCTGATGAACAGCTTCATGAGCCAGGGTTTCAGTGCCATGGGCAAGATGCCCGCCCAGAAATCATCCTCGGGTGGACCCTCGAAGCCCGGTTCGCGCACGCTGGACGCGCTGGATCTGGCGAAGCCGCGTTCCGGCGCGAAGCAAGCGAAGTTTCCTTCGCTGGACAGCAAGGCCCTGGCCAAGGCGGTGGGCGGCGACGCCAAGCTGGCGGCCAACATCCAGGCACGGATGAAGGCCAACCAGAAGCAGCAGCACGCCATGATGAGCAAGGTGATGGGCAAGGACTTCAGCGCCACGATGAAGATGGCGAACAGCATGCACGCCGGCATGCATGCGCAGGTGATGCAAGGCGTGAACCAGAAATTGCGCGATTACCAACCGAAAAAGCAAACCCTGCTCGGCGCGTTGAAAGACGCGGTGAAAGGAAAGAAATGAGGCAAGAACTCATGCCGTTGTTGAAACCGATGTTGATACAACCACCGCAACTGGAGAAAACCGATGGCAGCGCAAACGGCATTTGAATCCAGCGCGGCAGCACACAGCGCCCACGCAGGAAACGCCAGCGGATTGCTGCGTTTCCGCGACCTGCCACGTTCGTCCGCCACCACGCAGCCGGACAGCGTTGCTTCTCCCCTGCTCGCCAACGCATGGGCCGAAACGATCCTGCGCTTCTGGGAGGCAGGCATCGCCGCCGGCAGCGTCGATCCGGCCAAGCCGCTATACCTGTTCGACCCCGCCCCCGGCGAAGGACAGTGCGCCTGGCTGCTGCTGCGCGCATTGCAGCAAGCCCTTGGCGGCAGCACGCTCCAGCCCTGCTATGTCGCCTGCGGCACGGATGCCGCGCAGCTCGATCATCTGGCAAGCCATCCCTATCTGGCGGGGTATGTGGAGTCGGGATGGTTCGATACCGCGCTGTGGGATGCCTGCGGCAGCGACACCCCCACGCTGCGTGCGCAAAACATCGCCTTGCTGCGCACCGACAATCCGGTGGCAATACTCAGCCTGCAATGGTTCGGCACGCTGGCGGCCGACCTGTACGCGGTGCATGAGGGCGCAATCATGGAAGGCTGGGTTGTCCCGGCGACAAGGCCAGAAACGCCGGAAACGCCGCAGGCCTTTTTCCTCGACTACGACTGGCGCCCCGCCGACGAAGCGGCGCTGGTACATGCACCGCAGTCGCATCTGCTGGCACATTGCAACACCCGCTTTACCAGCGCAGCGCTGTTGCTGCCAACGGCGGCATGCGAAGCGACGGATGCCTTCGCTCGGCTGTCCGGCGGCCGTTACCTGCTGCTCTCCGCCGACTTCGGCTGCCATACCGAACAACAGTTGCGACTGGGCGCTTGCCTGCCGCCTGCCGCCTGGCCGCGTGAAGGTGCTGCCCTGCCGGTCAATCACCATGCGCTTTCTCACCACCAGCAGCAACAAGGTGCACGGACCTGGAATCGGCAGTTGCAAGACGATGGCATGGTCGTGCATGCCGCCTGGCGTGACGACAGTCTCGCTGCCGCCAGTACCGCAGATGAGATGTTCGACACGCTCGTCGCGCCGCTGCTGCGCACGCACCCGGACGATCTCGCCGTGCTGTCGGCCTGCATCAACGGAGCACCCGCCACGCTGGCGCTGTTGCGGCTGTCCGGACACGACCCGCGCATCCTGAAAACCGGCATGCAGGCCATGCTGGAACATGCCTGCATGCTGGACGCCACCGCCCGCCGCGAGTGGCAGTCGGTCCTCTGGCACACCTGGAACAACTACCTGCCGACGGCTGACGGCGACAGTTTCTTTTTTCACACCGGCATGCTGGCAGTCGAAACCGGCGATTGGGAATTGGCAAAAACCTGTTTCCGCACCGGCCTCGCGCTGTATGGGAACGACGCCACGGTGCTGCACCACCTCGCCTATTGCGAGGCAGC
Organism: Noviherbaspirillum sp.; assembly: GCA_035539595.1. Lineage (GTDB taxonomy): Bacteria > Pseudomonadota > Gammaproteobacteria > Burkholderiales > Burkholderiaceae_D > Noviherbaspirillum. Next base: position 506 of record DATLIB010000243.1, on the reverse strand, counting down.
GACCGGCGGCAGCGCCGAAGCGATGCCCATGCTCGCGCATGCATTGGCAATCGATCCCGGCCACGTGCAATGCCTGCCGCTGCATACACAGCTTGTCGAACGTCTGCAACGTTGGGAAAACACCGACTGGTACCACGCCGATATCGCCAGCAGCGACGAACTGTGCATCGAACCGCTCGGTCCCGAACATGCGGCAAGCCTGTTCTATCAATACCGCGACGAGCAGATCGGCATCATGACGCGGCTGCCGGAGTTGACCACTCTGGAAGCCACCACGGAGTGGATAGAGAAACAAAGGCGCAATCCCGCCCGCGCCGCGTATGCCGTGATGCATCGGCGCTGGGGATTTGTCGGCGTCGTCAGCGTTTGCTGCGCAGCAGACGCTGGCTATTTCTACTTTTGGAGCGGCGCCGACTTTCAGGATCAGGGGTTCGGAAAGAAGGCGGCACGCCTGCTGTTTGCGCAAATGGCACGCAAGGGCATGGTGCACGTCTTCACCTCGGCCT
>DATLIB010000242.1:0-4783 GCA_035539595.1 Noviherbaspirillum sp. | reverse complement strand
TTTGCTGCGCAGCAGACGCTGGCTATTTCTACTTTTGGAGCGGCGCCGACTTTCAGGATCAGGGGTTCGGAAAGAAGGCGGCACGCCTGCTGTTTGCGCAAATGGCACGCAAGGGCATGGTGCACGTCTTCACCTCGGCCTACGTCCACAACACGCGCTCCAGAAATGCGCTGGCAAGTCTCGACTTCAACCAGATGCAGGTGCGCGCGCAAGCACCGGACGACGATCTGCTGTTCTTTCACTTGCCGCTGCAGGCCACGGATCAGGTCCCGCCAACGGTCCTGGCGAAGAAGATTGTCGAATTATGCAGCGCCATACAAAGCCCGATCACGTTTTCAACGGCGGTAGCGGAGTTGACTTTCTCCAGGAGAGCATCATGAGCGATCAAGGACTCAGGCGCCGGCGCACAGCCGGAAACACCACAGGGCAGGACTTGTCCGGGCCGCGCGTTAACGTGGCCAAAGGCCCAAGCCGCAGCGACTGGAGTGTTGGCATCAATGTGCTGGATGAACCCGATCTGCGTTCGGGCACCCTGCTCCAGGCTGTCGGCAGCACCATGGGAACGGCGAGCATGGGCGGCGCCATGAAAACCCACGCCACGAACACCTCGCTGGCGTCCTTCGGTAGCGACAGCACACATGTCCGTTTTGGATCGATTGAAACCTCCAGCGCAGTGACACTGGGTACAGGCCCGCGTCTTGTTACGGCCAAGGTAAACGCGTCGGCGATCGATGTCAGGTACGGCTCGAAGGAAAACTTCGGCAGGTTCCAGTCTGGCGGCATTGAGGTCAATGCCAAGGTGGACAAGAACCGCGACGCTCCGCATACCGGCATGCCCGGCTTCAGCGCCACGGTACGTCCGTATGTGGCAGCCGCGGAAGTCGGCGCCAGCCACAAGCAGAAACTCGGTTTTCTCGGGCCTGATTATGAGCTGTCGGTGGCCGGAAAGGTCCGTGCATCGGTGGGACGGGACATCGTCGGCAAGGACAAGAGCAGCGTCCGTATTCCAGTCGGCCCCTCCGCCGATCTCAAGGTGAAGGTGTCCGGCGGGATCAATGTGGGACGTAAAAAGTTAAAGACGGAGTAAACGGGTGAACGGATGTCTAGGTTCAATAGCACACGACCGCACACCGCTACGGCCAAAAAGCGGTAACGGCTTCCAAAGGAGGATAAAACCATGCCACCAAAAAGCGATTGGGACACCGCGGTAAAGCCGCACGTCAAGCCATCCGGCGGAAAGCAAGCCGGCTTTCAATCCATCCAGGGCGTCCAGAAGCGCGGAGCCAAGTCCTACGTCGATATGCGCGAGCGCCAGGTGCTGCGGCAGGTATCTACCCGGCTGTTCTTCGGCGCCCAGCGGCGGGCCAAGGAAAAAGGCAAGGACAAGCCAGTTGAAGTGCAGATGATGTACGCCAAGGGCAATGTGTTCATCGGCACCAATCTCGACGTCACCGCCGAATCAGTCAGCAAGATACTGGCTTCGCGCAAGATGACGCGCAGCACGCTGGTGGACGATAAATTCTTCAAGAGCGCCAAATCGCACGGCGGGCGCATTACCGCGCGCCACGGCAAAAAGCTGGGCAGCCGCATGTTCGACGACGATAAGCAAAAGAAGTGGAACAAGGGGCCGGTGGTCGACCTGGCCTCGCGCAAGCGTGCTACCAACATCCTCAACCTGGTGCGCGACATCGAACCGGAATTCCTGGATCCGTCCGACAAAAAATCCGTCCAGACCGCATTTTCCGGCCCCGGCAGCGTCTACATCCTCCACAGCGGCGGCAAGCAGAACGGTCGCCACGTCGAGGAAAAATTCATGGACATACTCGGCCATGCGAACCACACGGACAAGACTTACGTCGGCGGCAAGATGCGTCCCTGCCTGACCTGTTCCGGAAGAATGACCCACACCGAAAGCCAGGGACACGACGTGGATTTCAGCCAGAACCCCGGCAAGATATGGAAGCAACGCTACGACAACCAACCCGCCGATGTGCGGGCGGAAACCGCCAAGCTGGCCAAGAACAAGCGCACCTTCATTTCCAAGGGCGGCAGCGGCTACGGCTCGGAATCGGATTCGGACGGCGAATAAGGCAGTGCCTAAAACCAGGTTGGGCGAAACGACGACCAACCGTGAAAGCAACACATCGTAAAGGGAAGTGATATGAGTCCAGATCAGGCCGCACGCGTCATTCAAAAAAATTTCAAACAGTATGCCAGCCGCATGAAGGCACAAGCGCCCGACGTGTCGGCAGAGACGCGCCAGCATGTGCATGTGGGCGACAACCGTGCCGGAATCGGCGGCCCTGCCGGGCCGGGTGCCGGTCTTTGGGATGGCGGTGGGCTGCACCTCTACGGCGGCTTGCAGCGTCGCGTGCAGTCCGAAGGCGTGGCCATCCAGCATGAAACCACGGACGCCTCGCATGTCGTGCAAGCCGTTGTGCAAAAACCGAGTTTCGGGCCGATCGCCAAACCGAACAAATTCCCCGGTGGTCAAAAGGGACACAAGGCCAGCGAACCATACACCCTGTATCCCAAAGGGGTAAGACCGTTGCAAAGCGATGTCGCAGGCCAGAACGCCTATGACAGCGCCCGCACTGCACGCCCCGGCACCGAGCTGGTTCCTCCCAGCGGTCACCAGCCGTTAGGGCGTTTTACCGGATATTCCCAACTCAACGACGGCGCCACCAAACGCCTTGTGAAGGTACAGGGACACTACGCTGCGGATGGCTCGATCGGCACTCACTATCCGGTCAAGCACCAACCAGCCGACAAGCACGCGCAGCAACGGTTCGAAAAATGGAGCCGCAAGAATAACTGGCAAAAGCTGCAGCAGCTCGGCTACATCAATCCCGCGCAGGCGGAGCAGATGCGGGCAACGGTAACGGACAAGCGCGCCCAAAAATTTGCCGCCAAGTTCAAGTAGCCAGGGCAACGCTCTCCCCGCAGGACAACAATGACCGCAGAACACAGGCAAATGAGATGATCGCCACCGCAGACAACGACCCAGCACAGCAAGCCGCGAGATTTGCGCCTTTCAGCGCGTTGCCGCTGTTCGGCGCATCCTGCGGCAATGGCAAAGTGCCGGCATCGCCCCTGCTGGCGCATGCCTGGGCCGAGGCGACCATCCGTTTTTGGGAAGCAGGACTTGCCTGCGGCAGCATCGATCCAGACCAACCGCTGTATCTGGTCGATCCCGCCCCGGCCTATGGCCAGCTTGCCTGGCTGATGCTGCGTGCCCTGGAGCAGCGCCTGACCGCCTCCCCCTGCGCAGATCTCGCATGGTGCTACGTGGCCTGCTCCCGCGATGCGCAACAACTCGACTTTTTGGCAAGCCATCCCTATTTGAACGGCTATGCGCAAAAAACCCGTTTCGACACGGCAGTCTGGGATGCCAATACCGGCGCCGCACTCGGTTTGCGCGCGCAACGCCTGATACTGCAACGCACCGCCAATCCCATCGTCCTGCTTGGTCTGCAGTGGTTGCAAACCTTGCCTGCCGAACTGTATGCCGTCCATCACGGACAAGTGATGCACGGATACGCCGCGCTCAATCCCGCTGCGGATGACGACGGCAGGCATGCGATCGATTATCACTGGCCGGAGATCGATAGCGCGGAACTGGCGGCCTCCTCCGCACAAGCGCTGCTCGCCCACTATGTACGCCAGTTGCCAAGCGCCCCACTCCTGGTGCCGCAGCGCGCCTGTGACGCTATCGATGATCTGGCACGCCTGTCGGCTGGCCGCTATCTGTTGTTATCCACCGACCGTGGCGCCTGCTCAGACAAGCAATTGCGAATGGGCGCCTTGACGCCGCCTCTCACATGGCGTTCCGGCGATGCCGCGCCGCCCGTCAACTACCATGCGCTTTCCCTGCACCAGCAGCACAAGGGCGCACGCATCTGGACCCGGCAGCTCCAGGAAAACGGGGTAGTTCTGTACGCCGCGTGCCGGGACGATGCAGGCGACATGGCAGACGCTGCATTCGCCGCCATCGTCGCCAGCCTGGACGCCGCCCATCCGGACGATGCGCAAAAGCTTGTCGCCAGCGCGGCAGACACTGGAACCGCACTCACCGCAGAAACAATGCTGCCGCTGTTGCGGCTGTCCCGCCACGATCCGCAGGTGTTGGAAGCCGGTGCAGAATGCTTGATGTCCAATCCCTCTGCGCTGAAAAATGCGGTCCTTCAGGAGTGGCAGAGCGCGCTGGAGCGGACATGGGAAAACTTTTTTTTCAGCGGCAATAGCGACAGCTTTTGTTTTTATCTCGGCCTGCTGGCCGAACAGAGCGGCCACTGGGGCTTGGCCAAGACCGCCTTCCGTTTCGGCATCGACCTGCATGGCGAAAACGCCATCGAACTGCACCGCCTGGCCTGCTGCGAGGCGGCTACGGGCAACGCCGTCAAGGCGCAAGAATTGGTACAACGGGCTCTCCAGCTGGAACCGAAAAATGTGGACTGCCATGCCTTGTGCGCGCTCCTGGCGAACCGTCTGCAACGCTGGCAGCAAGCCGGATGGCCTGCCGCTGCGGCCCCTGACGGCGAACTCACGCTTGAGCCGATCGGCCCCGAACATGCGTCCAGCCTGCTCTATCAATATCGCGATCCGCAGATCGCTATCGTTTCCCGGCTGGATGCGCTCGATACGCTGGAAGACGCCGAGCGCTGGATTGACACGGAAGCGAACTTGCCAGGTACCAGCCTGTATGCGGTCATGCACGCAAGCTGGGGTTTTGTCGGCATTGCCGGCGCTCGCTGTGCGGACGGCGCAGCTTATTTCTATTTCT
>DATLIB010000241.1:0-6220 GCA_035539595.1 Noviherbaspirillum sp. | reverse complement strand
CAGTCTCTGCCTATGCAGTGACAAGTACTTTTTCTAGCCTGCCTCAACGAATCCAGCATGATGTACTCCTCTTTAAGGTGATTTCCGGGATTCTTCACCCCATTGGCGTGGTGCAGACGGGATGCGAAGCAAGGCGCAACGAGTGCCGTGTGGCAAGCCACACAAACGAGGTGCAACGCCGCAGCGCACCCGTATGCAACGCGAAAATGGGGTGAAGAATCCCGGAAATCACCTAACTATCCGACTCTAACGCTGGAAAGATGCTGGCCCTTGTTCTGGATCAGTCATTTTTTTACAGCTAGCGCCTGTTTTTATTTCAGCATGCTGCCCGGATTGATTGCTGCTTGCGGTCAATAGATATCACACGCCTGCAGCGCACCGGGTTTCCGGGAACCATACGGCTGCCGGATGATCTCTGATTTATGCATACAGGTATCGAAAACAGCCGTGAAGTCTGGCGGCACTACGTTGTGAGCAAATCCATCTCTGACTCTCATTAGTACCGCCCACCAGGGAGTTAGAGAACTCCGCCATGAGGTGCGGAGATGTCCAATCAGATATCGCTTTCTGACTTTTCGCTACTTTTCCATCAGGCTCCCGTGCTTTGGCTGGTCCTATTGCCGGATGCGCGGTTCACCATCGTTGAAGCAACCGATGCTTATCTGCGGGCAACGCTGAGAGGGCGCGAACAGATCATCGGCCGCGGCTTGTTCGACGTATTTCCAGACAACCCAGCAGACGTCGCGGCAAGCGGCGTAAAAAACCTGCATGCCTCGCTCAGGCAGGTAGTGGTAACCAAATCGGTCCATGCCATGGCCATACAAAAATACGATGTCCAGCGGATGATCGAAGAGGATGACGGTTTCGATGAACGCTACTGGAGTCCTATCAATTGGCCAGTGCTCGATGCCTCCGACAAGTTGGTCTATATCATCCACGAAGTGGGAGATGTGACCACGCAGGTACTGGCAGAACGCTCCAGGCATGTAGAAGCCGAATTGAGAGCGCACCGCGATCGCCTTGAAGAATTGGCTGCGGAGCGCACGCAGGCGCTGCAACTGGCCAATCAGCGTCTGGCCGAGGACATTCGCCACCGTCAACGCATAGAGCGGGCGCTATTCTCCGAGAAGCAGCGGGTTGAGATCACTCTGCGTTCGATTGCTGACGCGGTCATTACTATCGATGCCGATGGCTACGTGGAGTATCTCAATCCGGCGGCGGAATCACTCCTTGGCAAAGCGCAGCCTAGGGCTCGTGGCCGTCCTCTGGTGGAGATTTTGCCGCTGACGCCGGTAACACCGGAAAAGCGGGTTAATTTTCTTGAGCAGATGGCTATAGGCGAAGTCGGCCATGGCGATTATCGCTTGCCGCAGCCCGATGGCCACGAATTGATATTGGCTCTGTCATCGACGACGATACGTGACAGCAACGACCTACCTGCCGGCGCCGTGATCGTTCTTCGGGATGTCACCGAAGAGCGCTTGCGCACGGAGCGACTATCCTACAAGGTGCATCATGACGCCCTCACAGACTTGCCGAACCGCGCCGAATTGGAGAAGCGGCTGGAATATGCGATCGAATCGGCCCGCACGCATGGCGCGCAGCATGTACTGTTGTTTATTGACCTGGATGACTTTAAACGTGTCAACGACACCGCGGGGCATGCTGCCGGCGACGAACTTCTGCGGCAATTGTCGCGCATCATGGTTGCGCATATCCGTCACCGCGACACGCTCGCGCGCATGGGCGGAGACGAATTCGCCTGTCTACTCGAACACTGCAATCCGAAGCAGGGCGTTGACATCGCCTGGTCTTTACTCAAGGCGATCCGCGAGTTCTCACTGCTATGGGAAGGACAGTCCTTCATGGTGGGCGCCAGTATCGGCGCCGTTCCGATAGAAGGAGGAAAAATCAATATCTCTGAAGCGATGCAAACCGCGGACGCCGCCTGCTATGCGGTCAAGGCAGCCGGGCGCAACAACGTCCGCTTTCTCCGACCTGGCGCCGGCGCACTCGCCCCCGCAACAGATGGCTGGCCGAGCCGGCTGGTAGCAGCCTTGACGGAAGGGCGCTTTGAGCTAGCCATACAACCCATTGAAAAGATGGCCGATGCGCATATCCATGCCTACGAAGTCCTGCTCCGGCTGCAGGAAGGCCGACAGACGATTTCAGCAGCAGCGTTCATGCCGGCGGCGGAGCGTCACCAACTGGCGAGCGACATTGACCGCTGGGTGGCCCGTCACACCTTTGCGCTTCTTGCCAGCCAAGCAGCGCCCGACGCCGGAACTGAGCCGACCTACTTCATCAACGTGTCGTCAGCCACCCTGACAGAGGGAAAGCTGATCGAACTCATTCAAGAGCAGTTGCAGGCATACAGCATGGCGCCCCAGCGCATCGGCTTCGAAATTCCAGAAATCGCCCTGATGCAGCACTTTCGTGAGGCCAGGGAATTCGCGCAGATGGTGAAATCCTTCGGTTGCTGCCTGGCGCTGGATGACTTTGCCAACGCCTTGCCCGTGGCGCAACATCTCAAGACTATTGGGATTGACTTGCTGAAGATATCCGCGCACCTGGTAGGCCATGCGAGTGAAGATGCCGTATCGCGCGCAATGATCGATGCCATCAACCGCGTGAGTCATGCCATCGGCGCAGCAACAGTGGCGAAAGGCCCGGAAAGTCAGGATGACATCGAGACGGTACGTGCACTGGGGATAGACTATATTCAGGGCAACCTGATCAGCGCACCGCAACCTCTGATGTGTCCGCACCTCTGATTGAAAAGCCGGTGGAGGAGGAGGGGGGAAGAATGCACGCGCGACACTCGGACGGGAGTATCCAAGCATGGATACCAGCACAGGCCCATTAAATCTTTTCATACCTGCCGATCTTTGCGGTAAATCATTCATTTTTCATGGACGGCTTCCTAAGCTGTAATCATCACGCGTAATCGGAGACGATCATGCCGGACGCCATGTTTACCGAGACCGTTGCAGAGCATGTCTGGAACGCCAAGTACCGCTTGTTCGACGACGGCCATGCAAAGGAGCCGAACATTCAGGCAAGTTGGTCGCGCATCGCGTTGGCGCTATCCAAGCCGGAACAGAAACATCGTAACGACTGGCGCGGCCGTTTCGAGGACGCACTTTCCCATTTCCGTTTTTTGCCTAGCGGACGCATTCTGGCCGGCGCAGGAACCGAGCGGCATGTCACCCTGTTCAATTGCTTCGTCATGGGGCAACTGCACGATTCCATCGACGGCATCTTTTCCGCCTTATCCGAAACAATGATCACCATGCAGGCGGGCGGTGGCATTGGTTGCGATTTTTCGACCTTGCGTCCGGCCGGAATGCCGGCTGCAAGTTCCGGCACTATTGCCTCCGGACCGGTATCCTTCATGCAAGTGTGGAATCAAGCGTGCGATACGCTGGTATCCACCGGCAACCGACGCGGCGCCATGATGGCGACACTGCGCTGCGATCATCCGGATATCGAGCGCTTCATCAACGCCAAGCGCCAGCCCGGCGCACTACGCCATTTCAACCTGTCGGTACTGATCAGCGATGCCTTCATGCGCGCCGTGGAGCAGGACGCGCCGTGGCATTTGATGTTTCCGTTGGCCGGGCGTGCCGTGCCATCCGGCGCCATGGTGCATGAAAGGGTCTGGTCCGGCTCGATGACATCGGAACCCTGCGTCGTCATGAAAACCATCGGCGCGCGCGCCTTGTGGGGAGAACTGCAAAAGACAGCATTCGACTGCGGCGACCCCGGCGTCATCTTTATCGATCGCGTTGAGCGCGACAATAATCTCTATTACACGGAGACGATCAGCGCCGCCAACCCCTGCGGCGAAGCGCCGTTGCCAGCGCACGGCGCATGCAATCTTGGCTCAATCAACCTGACGCAATTCGTTGAAGACCCCTTCGGATTGCATCCAAAACTCGACCTGCAAGGCATTGCCGGCACCGCCGCCGTCGCCACAAGAATGCTGGACAATGTCTATGCGCTATCGCGGTTTCCATTGAAAGTGCAGGAAAAAGCAGCCCACGCCGCGCGCCGCATCGGGCTAGGCATTACCGGACTGGCCGATGCCTTTGTCATGCTGGGCGTGCGCTACGGATCGAGCGCGTCGCTCGACATTGCGGACAAAGTGATGGAAACGATCTGCCATGCGGCCTATCGCACATCGATCGATCTGGCACATGAACGCGGCGTGTTTCCTGAATACCGTCCGCAGAAATACCTGGAGGGCAGGTTCATCCAGTCATTGCCGCCGGATATGATCGATGCCATCCGCCACAAGGGCATTCACAATAGTCATCTCACCGCAATCGCGCCGGCCGGTTCCATCAGCCTGTTGGCCAACAATGTATCCAGCGGTATCGAACCGATATACGCAATGCACACCCATCGAAGCGTCAGAACGGCGAATGGAACGATCAAGCGGATACCGGTGCGCGATTACGCATGGACGCTATTTCGCCAGCGGCACGGCGAAAACGTACCTTTGCCAAACTATTTCGTCGAAGCCTACGACGTCGACCCCATGGACCAATTGAAGTTGCAAGCGGCAGTACAAACCTACGTCGATCAATCCATTTCCAAAACGATCAATCTTCCAGCCGCCGCGGAAGAGAATCGCTATCGCGACGTTTTCATGCAAGCGTATCAATTAGGTCTGAAAGGCTGCACCATGTTCCGATCCAGCCCCGGCAAGGAGGTCGTGTTGTCGTCTCAAGATTGACGCATGGAGAGCTAATAAACCCTGTTGACGGCTTCAAGCCTATTCGAGGGTCGGCCAGGATTCGTGCGAAATTCCTCAAATAATGACGTAACCAACTGCCCGGACGCTTCCGGGCAGGAATCTCAGTCGACTGTCACGACCTACTTGGTCGGCGCATCCGCTGGCGTGACCGGCGTGGCAGGACTTTCGGCAGGCGCCACCGAGTTCGCCAAGTGGGTCAGCACTGCGGCGCATTCGCCCATCAGGGTAGGGTCGTCTGCCTTGATGTCCGACAGGGGAGTCCATTTGGCCGCAGAGTTTTCCCAGTTGAGGTTGGGCGTAAAGTTTGATTCGTCCACCAGCCATACATAGCCATGAAATACCCGGCTCGATTTCGGGTTGGTCAGAACATATGGCTCGGTATTGACCTTTCCAAGGGGCGCAAAACCCAGTTCTTCCTGAGATTCCCGTATCGCCGCCATAAGAGGATTGCGATCCTTGCGTGGACTGGCACCCCCTGCCGGCGTGGCCCATGAACCGCCTTTGAGCACAAGGTGGCTGCGTTTGACCAACAGCACCTGCAACTGCCCATTTTCATCGCGTCGCATCGGAATCAGGCCGGCAGCGTAGCGCTTGCCCTGTTCCCATTTGAATTTTTCGCCCATGTCCTGTGATGGGGTGATGGTTTGCGCCGCGCTGAATGCCAATTGTTGACGGCTTCAAGCCTATTAACCGAAATCTCAGTAGATGAATGCATTGGTGACGTACGAGGCCGTGGTTTGCTGTTAGGTATGGAAATTGTCAAGGATCGCAAGAGCAGGGAACCTGCGCAAATATTTGCAAGACCATGGACCACGAGAAGGTGCAATCCCTGTGCCATTACTGGCCCCGCAATTTGGGCATGGGACCCGGCACGCAGGCAAAGCAGGCATCTATGCCGAAGCAAACGTTCCCTGTATATACCCTTTGTATTCCTTGTTGTTTGCTGCTGCAAAAACCATCTGACAGAGGCAAGAGTTTCAAGCCCTGCGCTCGCGTCATGTCGCGTAGAGGTTCAATGCTTGTACTCGAAAACGCATCCGATCAGTGATGCGTCAAACTTCATCGACATTTGGTATCAATACAGGAAGTCCTTTCCTGACTCGTATTGAATTTATCGATGCGTTCTCCATACTGAAAATCCAATCAACCAGTTAGTGGAGCAAATCATGAAGTCATCATCTCTCTTGTTGGCAACGCTGGCATTGCCAACCTCCCTTGCATTCGCCCAAACGCCCACCGCGCCCGCCACGACGGGCGACCAAACTTCTTACATACCGTTGTTTGGCAGCGGTACTGGCGGCGCAAATGGTGCGGCCGGCAATGCCACGTGGTTCATTGACATACAACGGAACCAAGTCGTGTTGTGCACCGCCCAGGCCGGCGGCGGAGGCGATGGAGCGCAGAACTTTACTTGTACTTCGCAACCGGTGCCGAACACCGGCACGCCCCCCACCACGC
>DATLIB010000240.1:0-15118 GCA_035539595.1 Noviherbaspirillum sp. | reverse complement strand
CTCTCAGGGAAATAATAATGACGAAACGGAATCTCACCGTAATCGCTTTCGGTATTGGTCTGGCTTACGCAACATTGCCGGCCTTCGCGCAAACCAAGGCAAGTATCACGCAAAATGGCACTGCCAACGACGCTTATGTCGAACAGATCAATGCCGTCAACTCCACAGCTACCGTCAATCAGAATGGTACCGGCAACAAGGTAGGTTCCGTTTCTACCCCGACGCCGGGCGTACTGCAGCAAGACAGCACCAATGCATACACACGCGTAAATCAATTCGGCGACACCAATTCGGCGAGCGTAACGCAACTTGGTTCCAATAATGTTTCCGCTTACGTGGACCAAGGCTATAACGGCTCGAGCACCAACGGCAATGCAACGATTACTCAAACCACCAGCGCCAACACGTCCGCTGGCGTGTACCAGAATTCCGGCAGCGACAATACCGGCTCGGTCACTCAAACCAATGTAAATGGTGGCGGTTATTACTACTGGTATAACGGTGCCTATGTTTCCCAATACGGTAACAACAATGCAGGCTCCGTCACTCAAGCTGACAGCAGCAATGTGTATGGCTACGTAAACCAAAGTGGTAACGACAACAACGGCGTGGTAACGCAAACCGCATCAACCAATAGCCATGCAGGCGTTTCTCAATATGGCAACGCGAACGTAGGAAACATTGCTCAAAATGACTCTTCCAACGCTAGCGCCTATCTGCGCCAATATGGCAACAACAATAGCGCGACGTTGAGCCAGGAAAGCGTGGCGAATGCCAGCGTAGATGTTTACCAGAACGGCAATGCCAACATCGCGACGGCAACACAAAACTACCGCAGCGATCTGCGCGCCTCCATCTCGCAAAACGGCAGCGACAACGCCGCGACGACAACACAGTCCGGCACGTACAGCAATGCTGACATCACCCAGTCCGGCAACCTCAACACGGCCAGCATTAACCAGTTCGGTACTGGCGCAAGCTATTCCGATCTGAATACTGCACGCATCCACCAAGTCGGCACGAGCTTCACTGCGACCATTAACCAAACTGGTGCGCAGAACGTTGCTTCGATTTACCAGCACTAAATCGATTGTCGTTTCCTGTGGAATGACATAGAAAAAGCGGGCTTGGCCCGCTTTTTCGTTTTTTGATAGGCAACGTGAAAATGGCTACCTGAGAGTGAATAGGGTGAAGACCAACACCCTACCGCCATGCGATTCGGCGGCCTGCGCCGGATCAGCCTGATATAGACATAAGTCTTTGCCAAGGCGCCGTACGACGCCAACCTTGCAGCCAAGCATCCGGCATCACCAGACTGAGGGCCCCGACGTCAGCAACAATGCCACCCAATGCAGCAGGCACAATCGATACCCCCTCGGTCAAGGCCGGCAGGCGCTGCTCGATCTCCTGTCGCACTATCGGCGCCAACCAATCGCCATGGTGCATCCACACGCTACCGCCGATGACGAAGCTGCGCGTATCCAGCGTCGCCGTGAGGTTGTAGAGCGCACGCCCGAACCATTGTGCGGCGCGGGTGGCGGTAGTCAGTGCGACCGACTCGCCTTGACGCGCAGCGTTGAACAGCTCCGTCGCCGACAAGTTCAGACGACGGCCGACATGATTGCCGGCACATAAGGCTTCCACATCGCCCCGATTGCCGCAGCCGCAGAGTGCATCTTCATACTCGCTCATCAGCATGTGTCCGGCATGGCCGGCATTGCCATGCTTGCCGCGCAATATCCGGCCATCTACGCACAGGCCGAAGCCGATGCCGGTACTCCAGGTGACATAGATGCAATCCGGCACGTCCTGCACGGCGCCGAATGCGCGTTCGGCGGATAGTGCGGCAACACAGTCGTTGTCGATGGCGACATGGCGATAACGCTCGCGCAATACGCGTTCCAGCGGAATGGCCTGCCAATCGTTCGGTAAAGCGGCAGACGGCGTGCGGCCACCGCAGATGTTGGGTGCAGCCAATGCCAGCATGCCATCCACTTGCACGAAAGGTCCGCAAGAAGCCACGCCTACCGTATCGACCGCGTCCGGCGCCACCCCGGCTTGCCGACAGGCTTCAGTCAGCAATGCAACCGCCTGTTCCGGCAAGGCGCGCTCGGTGCCGGTTTTTGGCGTGGGGAGCGTGACACGCGCCAAGGGCCCTTCCGGACCGGCCACCATCGCCGCGAGCTTGGTACCGCCGATGTCCAGTGCGCCGATATAAGTCATCGTCAATACGCCTTGTCCCAAGGGATGCTGAGCCGCGCCGCGCACTGAATCAGGCCCACCATGCTGTAGGTTTGCGGGAAGTTTCCCCACAACTCGCCGTTATCGGTGGCCACATCCTCCGCTAGCAGACCGAGATGATTGCATTTGCTCAGCACGTTTTGGAACAGGCTGCGCGCGCGTTCCTGTTCGCCCATCTTGGCCAGCGCCAGTATCCACCACAAGGTGCAGACGAGGAAGGCGGTTTCAGGCCGACCGAAATCGTCCTCCTCGTCATAGCGTAATAAAAACTCACCGCGCAGCAAATGCTGTTCGATGGTGCGCACGGTAGAGACGAAGCGCGGGTCGTCCGGTTCAAGGAACTGGAATTCCGCCATCAGCAATAGGCTGGCATCGAGACGATCACCGTGGAAGGTGGAGACGAAGCTGCCCATGCTGGTATTCCAGGCTGCATCGCAAATTTCCTTGTGCATCCGCTCGGCATGGCCGCTCCATTCCGCCTCACGCTCCGGCAAATCGAGGTGCTGTGCGATACAGGCGAGCCGATGGCAGGCTGCCCAGCACATGATGCTGGAAAAGGTATGCACCCGTTTGGAGCCGCGCAGCTCCCAGAGCCCGGCATCGGGAACGTTGTAATACTTGACCGCCTGTTCACCGAGCCGCTCCAGGTCGCGGAACATGTGGCGTCCCGCCGGTCGCGCCAGTCGGGTATCGAAAAATGCCTGCGTACTGGCGAGGATGGCGGCGCCGAACACGTCGTTCTGTACCTGGTGATACGCAAGATTGCCGATCCGCACCGGCCCCATGCCACGGTAGCCGCCCAGATTAGGTGCCACGCGCTCGTCGAGTGCGACTTCGCGCCGTATGCCGTACACCGGTTGCAGCGGCGTATCGCGCGTATCGGCGATGATGTTCAGGATGTAGTCGAGATAATGCTCCATGGTGCCGGTGGCGCCCAGGCTGTTGAGCGCGTTGACCACGAAGTAGGCGTCGCGCAACCAGCAGTAGCGGTAATCCCAGGTGCGGCCACTATGCGGCGCTTCCGGAATCGACGTGGTGACGGCCGCCACAATGGCGCCGGTGTCGTCGAAGGCATTCAACTTGAGCGTAATGGCGGAGCGAATCACCACCTCCTGCCACTCGAAGGGGATCGCCAGGTTGCGCACCCAGCGATGCCAGTAAGCCTGTGTCTTTTCGTAGAAAGAGCGGCCGACATCATATGGCGCCCCATCCACGGTTTCGTCCGGCCCCATCAGCATCGTCACGCTGTCATGCAGAAAAAATGGTCGCTCGTCCATCACCGAGGATACAGAGGCATCAGTGGTCAGCCGCATGGATTGGGACATGCCGATGTAGGAAATATGGTGCGCGCCGACGCGGGTTTCCGCGCGCTCTCCGCCGTAATCGACCGCCGGCCGCATGCGCAAGGTCACGCGTGGACGGCCGGCGATGCGCTTGATGATCCGTACCAGCATGGTCGGCGCGAACATGCGGCCGTGCATGTAAAAGCGCGGCGCAAAGTCGAGCACTTCGATCGCATTACCGCCGCTGTCCCTGAAGCGCGTGCTCAGGATAGCGGAATTGCGCTCGTAATTCTGCTCGATGTGAATAACGTCGTCGAGCTCGACACCGATCTCGCCATAGCTTGAATTCTGCTCTTCCGATTGCAGGAGCGAGCAACATATCGGGTCGCTGTCGAAGTAGGGATAGCACCACCAGATGATCGATGCCCGCTTGTCAATAAGCGCGCTGGTGCGCGAGTTGCCAATCAATCCGAGGTCAAGTGTTTTCATGCCAGATCCCTTGTATGATCGCGAGCCATGTGGCGCTGATGGGTTGATGCTTTGATCCGCTTATGCGCTGCCAACCGTTGCGGCCTGCCGCCAGTTGCGCGCCTCCTGCAAGCGCAAGCGGTGGACCAACTCTTCCAGCAGGAAAAGAATGTCATGCGGATGCGGCAGGTAAAAATCCGCCGCGCTGTCATCGCTGCGCTCAACCCTGATCGACAGCACGTCCTTGCGACGCAACCGGAATACGTCTTCGTCGGTCACGTCGTCGCCGACGTAAACGGCGTTCCGAGCGGCGCATAGCTGCATTATGCGCGCAAGCGCACTGCCTTTGTGACAGGCATCTTCCGCCAGTAGATTGAACACATATTTTCCTGCCACTACGCGCGGTCGCGGCGATAGGCGGGCAAATAACTGTTCCAGCGCACGCGCAGCATGATCCGCATCGCGCGCACCGCGATAATGCACCGACAGCGAATATCCCTTGTCTTCGAGCATGATCCCGCTGTCGTATTCGACACCGTTCAACGCTTGCGTCAGTTGCACCCACCACATCCGACATAGTGCTTCATGCTCAAGCGCCAACGTTTCCCAACCCGGCACACCTTCCAAGCCGTGATTACCGACGACAAAGTCAGGCTCGAAGCCGAGGCGGCCGCGAATATCTTGCACCGAACGACCGGTGATGATGGCAACCGGCGCATGCACCGATAGACGAAGCAGGAGATCACGGATCTCTTCGGGTAGATGCGCCTGCGCAGGAACCGGCACGATGGGCGCCAGCGTGCCGTCGAAATCGAAGGCGCACAACAATCTGGGGCCGATGACGGTGTCGAGACGCTGCAGGCCGGCGGGGGAAAATAGAGAGCACATTCTTACACCACCCGGCGCAGCGATTTTCTGCTGTGCGAACGAATCTTGGACATGATGCGTTCGCGCTGGCGCAGACGCGCCGCATCGAGCAGCATGCGACCGGCCCAGCGGTAGATATTGAAGTCCTTGACCAGTGAACGCATGCTGCGCATGCGCTCACGCTGCTCGACTTCAGGCATGGTCAAGGCGCGATACAAGGCTTCCGCGCTTTGCTCGATGTGGTACGGATTCACCACCAGTGCCTCATGCAACTCACGCGCAGCGCCGGTGAATTGACTCAGCACCAGTACGCCGCGTTCGTCGTCGCGTGCCGCAATAAATTCCTTCGCCACCAGATTCATGCCGTCGTGCAAGCTGGTCACCAGACACACGTCGGCAGCGCGGTAATAATTGTTCACATGCTCGGCATCGTGGTGTTCCACCTTGAGGATGATCGGCTGGTAGTGGCCGCTGCTGAAGCGGGTGTTGATGCGTTGCACCAGCAGACGTACACGCGCCTCGAAATTTTGATACTCGTCGAGCGAGGAGCGGCTCGGTGCAGCAATCTGGATCATGGTGAACCGGCCGATCAGATTGGGGTGCAGTTCCAGCATGCGCTCCACCGCCTGAAAGCGCTCGATGATGCCTTTGGTGTAATCCAGCCGATCGACGCCGATGCCGATCAGATGATCGGGCGACAGTCCGTTTTCCTTGCGGATCGCCGCACGGCAATCGGTCACGCTCGGGCGCTCGATATCCGGGTCAGGCCAAGCGATGGAAATCGGATAATGCTCAACCTGGGTCAGCTTGCCGCCATAGGAAATGGTCGAGGCTTCGTGCTCGATGCGAGTTTCCAGGTAGCGGTCCACCGTTTCCAGGAAATTCTTGCGATGAAATGGCGTATGAAAGCCCAGGATGGTGCTGCCCAGCAGGCCTTCCAGGATTTCCTCACGCCACGGGCAAATGCCGAAGGATTCCGGGTTCGGCCAGGGAATATGCCAGAACGTGATGATCGTCGCCTTGGGCAGTGCTTCGCGCACCATTTGCGGCAGCAAGGCGAAGTGATAATCCTGCACCAGCACCACCGGATCGTCGGTGCGCGCCTCCTTGACGACGGCATCGGCGAAACGCTGGTTGACGATTTCGTACTGTTCCCAATCGGAGGAGCGGAACACCGGCCGCACGTGGGCGATATGGCACAAGGGCCACAGGCCTTCATTGGCGAACCCGTAGTAGTAACCGGCCTCCTCTTCCTTGGTCAGCCAGACGCGGCGCAGGGTGTACGCAGGATGATGCGGCGGCACCGGCACCCGGTCGTTGCGATCCACCGTTTCCCTGTCCGCCGAACCGCTGCCATGGGCAATCCAGGTGCCGGAACAAGCGCGCATCACCGGTTCGACGGCTGTCACCAAGCCGCTCGCCGGTCGTTGCACCTCGATCCCCTTCGGCGTATTCATGTGCAGATAAGGCTCCCGGTTGGACACCACCAGCACTTCGTCGCCGGCCAATTCTTCATGCAGCAACACACGCAGTTTTTCCGGGGTCCAGAGGTGCGTGGAGTCGTCTCGTGTGCGACGTTCGATATTGAATTCATGCAGCAGTGCACGCAGATCGCCTTCCAGCGGATGCACTTCTGGTGGAGTTGGCCCCTGCTGCGGCTGCGGCCCGATCTCGCCGCTCAATATTCCTTTTACCGAAGAAACCCAGTCGCGCCAGCTCAGGTGCGCAACAAACACCGTGATCAACGAGGTGGCGATGCCCATCAGCGCGAACAGAATAATCACGTACTTGCGCGTGTCGGCACTGCGACGTTCGATGAAGCTGATGTCGTGCACCAGAATCAACTTGCCGAGATGCAGTCCATCTTGCTCTAGCGCACTATCCGACACGTGCACCGATCCTTGCGGCAAGTTGATCAATGACTGCGGGCGGGCGTTGCGCTCTGCTTCCGTGTGGCAACCCAGTGAGAGAGGGTAAGTGGCGGTCTTGTACACCAGCTTCCCATCGGCATTGCAGAAGGCAATGGCATACAGGCGCTCGTCACGCAAGGCGCGGTTGAACAATTGGGTAATCCGCTTTTCCGAGTTTTGCGGCACGTATTCCAGTAATGGTTCCTGCAAGGCATTGGCGAGAGATTGGGAACGCACATCGAGGTCACGCACGAACCAGCGCAGGGTGAAGTTATCCACCAAAGGCACCACGGCATAGGCAAACAAACCGAGCACCAAGGCCAAGGGCAGTACAAAGCGAAGCGAAAGTCGGAATAATCGAGAGGGCATAGTCCTTCCGTTTTTTTAGTTAATCGTTGGCAAGTCACGCAAGCCATCGAACCGCCCCATGCCAGCGGTACAGGTTAAATATTCCAGCGCGGAAAAACGATGAATATTCCCGCGCATGGCAGCGCTGCCCGGGAGTAAAAAGCGAGAGGTCAGTGAAGCGACCTACAGTGAAAGAGGGACATCCGGGAATGTCAAAACCAGGTCACAGCGCGCACCGACATAAGTTCGCGTGAATCGGTGCATGTAGAAAAGATCATGAACTCGGTCAATAGTTCCTGCAGTTGAGACATATTCACGACAGTGCCGCCCAGCATGGGAGTGCAACATGCCGGGCGACAAGATGGCACAACGCGAGGAAAAGCGATTTCCCGAGAGCCGGCTTGCATCAATAGTGCCGGTTGGAAAATGCTATTGACCGAGGTGTGGCGCCGGTCGGTTAGTGGCTCAACGGTCGGTGGTGCTACTCGACCCCGACTCGCCGGAGGGAGGAACAGAAATGCCGGAGCCCCTATTGTTACCGGTGCTACTTGTATCAGCATCGGAATCCGAAGTGCCGGTCGTGCTACCTGCCCCGCTGCTTCCAGTGGCCCCCCCTGCACCATTCGTTTCGCTCGATGTACTGCCGCTGCTCGTGCCGCCGGAAGAATCGGAATCGGTCGAATCGGTTGATCCGCTGGAGCCACTTGAGGTGCCGGAATCATTGGTTCCGGGCAAAGTGCCATAACCGCGGGTCCCACTAGAACCGGAATCCATCGAATCACCCGACGTACCCGCGCCATTGCTGCCTGGCGTGGTGCCATAACCACTCGTGCCGCCGGAAGACCCCGAATCCATTGCGCCGCCCGACGTACCGGGACCTGTCGTACCAGGCAAAGTGCCGTAGCCACTGGTTCCACCGGAAGAGTCTGACTCCGTCGAATCGCCGGAGGTACCGGAGGAGCCGCTCGTACTCGGTGTGGTGCCATAGCCGCTTGTGCCGCGAGAAGAGTCCGAGTTGATCGCATCATCAGGCGTATTACCGCTCGCAGGCGTATCCGAGGACATGCCGCTGCTGCCGCTGGAGGAAGTGCCACCGCTTTCCGATGCGCCGCTCGTACCGACACCGCTGCCTGAACTATCAGGCACGGTCAGCTCGCCCGTCGATCTGCCGGTAGTCGATGAAGGATCGCTTGTCGAAGGGGATGTACTGCTTTGCGCCAACAGACCGCCGCTCGCGCCCAACAATGAAACGAGCAACGTAATAGATAACTTCTTCATATTGCCTCCTGATCATGGTGGATTGCCTTAGCAAATTGCAAAGGGTAAGGCGTTAGACCGCAGTCTGCCGCGCGGTTCTCAGTTTTTCGGCGCATTTTGCAAGACGCTCCTACAACTTGTCGTGAACAAACTGGCGCCATGCAGATGCTACGCGACGCCTAACGAGAAACAACGCTTGAGCAAGCGCCAAATTATTCGGATCTGGCGAAACTTTTCTCCCTCTGGTTTCTCGCAAGGGGGGCGCCGCACATCGCGGAGAAAAGCCATTTGCCATCGTTTCCGAGAAAGTATGGGTCAAAACCGCATGAGTCAAAAACCGACATTGGTCGCAGTGCAATCCGACACATCCGCCAAGCCGCAGCGCGTGCTCGGGGTGCGGGAAGCCGTTGCGCTGGTGATTGGCATTGTGATTGGCGCCGGCATATTCAAGGCGCCGGCCATGGTGGCAGGCTTGACCGGCAGCCCGGCGTGGATGTTCGGCGTCTGGGTACTCGGCGGCATGATTTCGCTGATCGGCGCGCTCTGCTATGCGGAACTGGCAACAGCCTATTCCCATACCGGGGGCGACTACCATTTTCTGCAACGCGCTTACGGCCGCCCGCTGGCTTTTCTGTTCGGCTGGGCGCGCTTTTCGGTCATTACTACCGGATCAATCGCACTATTGGCCTTCGTGTTCGGCGATTACATGGCGCAATTGCTGCCACTGCCGGGGCTGATACCTGACGCGCCACTGTATGCCGCTGCCGCCATTCTTGGACTGTCATGGATTAACCTGCGCGGCACCCGGCTCGGCACCGCGACCCAGTTCTGGCTGACTGCGCTGGAAGTCGGCGGCTTGCTGTTGATTGTCGGCGCTGCATTTTTCATCGATGCCAGCCCCGTCCCGCCGATCGTACCGGTGCCGACCGCCACGCTGGATGCGGGGTCGCTCGGACTGGCGATGGTTTTCGTGCTGATTACCTATGGCGGCTGGAATGAAGCCGCCTATATCAGTGCCGAACTGAAAGACGTCCAGCGCAGCATGGTAAAGGCACTGATATGCGCGATCACTATCATTACCGCGCTTTACCTGCTAGTGACCTGGGCCTACTGGAAAGGTCTGGGCATGGCCGGCATGGCGGTCTCCGAAGCACTGGCTGCAGATCTGCTGGAAGTTGCGTTCGGCGCGACGGGGGGGAAAATCATTTCAGCGGTGGTCGCGTTGGCCGCGCTGACATCGATCAATGCCACCATGATCGTCGGCGCTCGCACCAATTACGCCATCGGCCAGGATTGGCCCGCTCTGGCTGCGCTCGGCATATGGGATGGCGCGCGCGGCACGCCGGTCAACGCCTTGCGTATCCAGTGTCTCGCAGCATTGCTGCTGGTCGCGGTCGGCACCTGGTTGGGGAGCGGATTCAAATCCATGGTGGAATTCACCGCGCCGGTGTTCTGGCTGTTCTTCCTGTTATCCGGCATCTCTTTATTCGTGCTGCGTATCCGCGAGCCGGACACTGAGCGGCCATTCAAGGTGCCGCTATTTCCACTGCTGCCACTACTGTTTTGCATCACCTGCGCCTGCATGCTGTGGGCCAGTCTGTCCTATGTCTATAGCCAATCGCTGGGCGGTCTGAATGCCGCGTGGATTGGCGTGGCAGTTCTGGCCGCCGGCGTGTTCGTGCTGTTGTTCGTACTACGGCATCAGGCCAGGTTTTCCGGCACCAACGTCCGCTCTATCTCTTTAAGGAGACGTCCATGAAATCGCATCACTCTGTCTGGCCGCATTCCGCAGCCCTTTTTCCCGTGTTCGCAGCCTTGCTGATTGCGTCCTTCCTGGCGACGATCCAGCCGACGTTTTCCCAAGCGACGCCAGAGAGAAAGCCCGATGTGCCTTACGTGCCGACGCCGCAACCTGTAGTAGAGGCCATGCTCGATCTGGCCAAGGTTGGAAAGAACGATGTGGTATATGACCTCGGCTGCGGTGACGGGCGCATCGTGATCACGGCAGCCAAGGAGCGCGGCGCGCGCGGTGTCGGCATCGACCTGAATCCGGAGCGCATCGCCGAAGCGCAGGCGAATGCACGCAGTGCCGGTGTGGAGGACAAGGTGAAGTTCATGGTGGGTGACTTGTTCCAGGCTAATTTTTCCGAAGCCAGCGTCGTCACGCTGTATTTGCTGCCGGACGTTAACCGGGCGCTGCGACCGCAATTGTGGAAACAGCTCAAGGTCGGTTCCCGCGTGGTGTCGCATGACTTCGACATGGGACCGGAATGGCCACCGGAAAAAGTCGAGCGCATCGGCAACAAGACTGTGTATTACTGGACCATCACCTCGGCGCACAAGCGGGCCATCGCGGGACGAGACACGACATCCATTGCCGCCAACTGAGAGCACCGCTCTATTGTAGTCGGCGGTCCTCCCTGAGTAACGACTGCAAGGCATCGAATGGCAGCGGGCGGCTGAACAGATAGCCCTGGATTTCATCGCAGCCGTTCTCGCGCAGAAAACTAAGCTGTTCACGGCTGGACACACCTTCTGCGATCACGCTCATGCCCAAGCTGTGCCCCAAGGAAATGACCGCACGGGCGATGATGGCATCGTTCGGATCGGCGCCGATATCGCGCACGAAGGATTGATCGATTTTCAGTCGATCGATTGGGAAACGCTGCAGGTAACTGAGGCTGGAATAACCAGTGCCGAAATCATCGATTGCCAGCCGCAAGCCCATCTGCTTGAGATTGAGCAAGACCTCGATCGCTTCTTCCGGATTTTTCATCACGAGGCTCTCGGTCAGTTCCAACTCCAGAAAGTTGCCATCCATACCGGTGGTCGCCAACGCCTTACGTACCATGGCGACCAGTTTTTGCGGGTCGAACTGCCGTGCCGAGATATTGACCGCAACCCGCATGGATGACAAACCGGCTTGCTGGAGATACTTGTTATGGGAACATGCCGTATGCAGTACCCATTCACCGATTGGCACGATCAGGCCGGTCTCTTCCGCCAAGGGGATAAAGGTAGCCGGCGACACCATTTCGCCAGACGGCGGATACCAGCGCAGCAAGGCCTCCACACCGACGATATGGCCGGTACGCACATCGACCTTCGGTTGGTAATGCAGAACGAACTCATCCTCCGCCAGCGCCTGGCGCAGCTTGGCTTCCAACGACAAGCGTTCTGTCACGCGCTGGTTCATGGCGGGCGTATAAAACTGGAAATTGTTACGCCCGCGATCCTTGGCGCGGTACATGGCAGCGTCGGCATTTTTCAGCAAGGTATCGACATCCTGGCCATCCTTCGGATAAATGCTCAGGCCGATACTGCAACTGACAAACAATTTGTGGCCGTCGATGTTGAAGGGACGGTCAATAATTTTCAGCACACGCTCCATCAGCGTGGCGATGCTTTTTTCGGTCTGGTGTCCGAGCAGCACAATGGCAAATTCGTCGCCGCCGTATCGAGCAACAGTGTCTTGCCCACGTATGCATTCCACCAATCTGTCAGCGACACGTTTGAGCAGTTTATCGCCGACACTGTGTCCTAGACTGTCATTGATGAACTTGAAGTTATCCAAATCCATGAACCCGACAACTACGGTTGATCCATTACGTTGGGCTTCCGCGATAGCTTGATGTATACGATCTTTCAACACATTGCGGTTGACCAAGGTGGTCAGCGGGTCGAACTTGGCCTGACGTTCGAGTTCCTTTTCGTAATGCTTGATCTCGGTAATGTCGTTAAGGATGCCGACGAAATGGGTAACTTTGCCGTCCGGCCCGCGCACCGGCGCGATATGCACGTCGTTCCAGAACAAAGTGCCATCTTTGCGATAATTGCGCAGCAACACCGAGCTTTCGTCGCATTCGCGGATGGCGCGCCGGAGAATACCTACTCCCGGCTGTTCTCTGTCTTCACCCTGCAGAAAACGGCAATTGCGGCCGCAGGCTTCGGTGAGGGTGTAACCAGTAATTTTTTCAAACGCCGGATTGACATACTCGACGGTTCCTTCCAGGTCGGTAATGACAATGGCGTTGACGCTGGCCTGGAGTGCGCGGTCTCGCAGGCGCAGATTCTCTTCCGCTTGCCTGCGCTCGGTAATATCCACCCCCAAGCCGCACACGCATTGGCGGCCGTCGAGTTCCACGCGTCCGCCGCTGAAGTAATAGGGAATACGCTGCCCCCCTTTGGTGAGGAGGTCCGCTTCGACCACCGCATGTCCTTCTTCAAAAACGGCTGCAATCCGTTCTGTCAGCAATAATTTTTCTTGTGAACTACCGAAAAAATCCAAGGCATGAGCTTGCGCTATTTCCTCCTTCGAAAACCCGGTAACGGTTTCGAAACTCCGATTCCATCGAAGAAACTGCCCTCTTTCGTTAAACAAATAGACAATCCCCGGCAGACTATCGATGATCGCTTGGGATAAAGTCGCCTCTCTTGCCCGGCGGTTAGCCTCCTCCAGCAAAGTGGCGTTGATGCGACTCAACTCGGCGGTGCGTTCCGTCACCCTTTTTTCCAGTTCCCGATGCGATATGCGCAACTGTTCTTCAGTCCGTCTCCGTTGCTTGACCAAACGGGTCAAGGTACCGAGATTCTTCCTCAATTCAAACTGCGCGACCACTTCGCGGCCAAGGATACGTAAAGCCTCCTGTTGCTTCTCGCTTAGATGACGCGGGACGCGGTCGAGCACTGCCAGTGTGCCCAGCGCAACTCCTTCGCTGGTAATCAAGGGAGTGCCGGCATAGAAGCGGAGATACGGCTCGTCCGTAACGAAAGGATTGTCGGCAAAGCGAAAATCGTCGTGCGTGTCGGGCACCATCAGCAAGTCGCGCTGCTGAATCGTGACATTGCAAAATGCAATTTCCCTTGAAGTTTCTTCCATGTCCCACCCAACCGTGGCTTTGAACCACTGGCGTCGCTCATCGATGAGCGTAATGATCGCTATCGGCGTGCCGCAAACGCTTGCCGCCAGTTTGGCGAGATCATCAAACTGGGGTTCCGGCGCAGTATCGAGAATATGGAAACGCTCCAGCGCTTCCAGACGCATTTTCTCGTTTCTTCCCTCAGTCCAGTTCATGGGTTGCATGGAATCGCCTGCAGTATCTGCATCAAATTCATTACGACTGGAAACATGTCGTGCGTTGTACCGGTAGGTATCGACAGGATTGAAATCATGCGCCGTGCCTGCCACTTCGCTTCGACGCGCCGCAAAGATGAATGTTCATCGTCATGACGTCCCCAGGAAACGCAACAGTTCTCACCACACGTTGAAAAGTGCTCCCGGTATAGTCATCATGGGCCTTATACGTGTAAGCTGGAGACCTGAGCAACGCCTTGCCGGCGGGCTCCGCCTTCTCAACAAAAAACAGTCAATATATGGAATACCACGTAGTCGATACACAAATCGCCCCCGAGGGTCGCCTCGATATCCTGTCCAAAGCCGAAGTTGCCAAATTGCTCGACACCAGCCAAGGTGGCTTGTACAACGTCTTCCGCAATTGCTCGCTGGCCGTGCTGAATTGCGGCAATGCCATGGACGACGGAAAAGAGCTTCTGGAACGCTACAAATCCTTCGACATCAGCATTATCCAGCGCGAACGCGGCATCAAGCTTGACATCAAGGGTGCCCCGGCAAACGCCTTTGTCGACGGCAAGATGATCAAGGGCATCCACGAGCACCTGTTCGCCGTGCTGCGCGACGTCATTTACGTTAGCGACGAAATCATCGGCAATCCGATGTTCGACCTGAGCACCACGGAAGGTGCGACCGATTCCGTATTTCACATCCTGCGCAATGCCGGTGTGCTGCGGCCGGTGACCACGCCCAACATGGTGGTTTGCTGGGGCGGACATTCGATCTCGCGCGAGGAATACGATTATTCGAAAAGAGTGGGTTACGAGCTTGGGTTGCGCGCACTGGACATCTGCACCGGCTGCGGCCCCGGCGCGATGAAGGGACCGATGAAAGGCGCGGCTATCGCACACTCGAAGCAGCGCATCATCAATGGCCGTTATCTCGGTCTGACCGAGCCAGGCATCATCGCGGCTGAGTCGCCCAATCCCATCGTCAACGACCTGGTCATCCTGCCGGATATCGAAAAACGTCTGGAAGCCTTTGTCCGCACCGGCCATGGCATCGTAGTATTTCCAGGCGGTGCCGGGACTGCCGAGGAAATCCTGTACATTCTCGGCATCCTGCTACATCCAGACAACGCCGCCATGCCGTTTCCCTTGGTGTTTACCGGGCCGGAGAATGCCAAGGATTACTTCACGCAAATCGACAGGTTCATCGGCGAAACACTGGGTGCGGAAGCACAACGCCGCTACAAGATCATCATCGACGATCCGGCCAGCGTAGCGCAGGAAATGCATGCGGGCATCAAGCACGTGCGCGAATTCCGCAAGGAACGCAGCGATGCTTACTATTTCAACTGGGCCTTGAAGATCGACCACGAGTTTCAGCGCCCCTTCGTTCCGACGCATGAAAACATGCGCAACCTGCACTTGCAGAAGAATCAGGAACGGCACCTGCTCGCCGCCAATCTACGACGCGCGTTTTCCGGCGTCGTGGCCGGCAACGTCAAGGATCAGGGTATTCGTGCAATTGAGAAACACGGCCGCTTCCAGATTCATGGCGATGCCAGCATCATGGGACCGATGGATGCCTTGCTGGACTCTTTCGTCAAGCAACATCGCATGAAGTTGCCAGGAAAGAAATACAACCCCTGCTACGAAATCGTCAAATAA